>CAURAS010000274.1:0-2514 GCA_963522865.1 uncultured Cardiobacterium sp. | reverse complement strand
TCCGAAATCTTCGCCGCCGCCATCCAGGACTACGGTCGCGGCCTCATCATCGGCAGCAATAGCTTCGGCAAAGGCACCGTGCAGACGATGGTCAACCTCAACGAATTCGTCACCAGCAACACCCCCAGCCTCGGCTCGATGAAATTCACCATGGCGATGTTCCACCGCGTCAACGGCAGCAGCACCCAATTCCGCGGCGTTACCCCGGACGTCAGCCTGCCGAGCATCTTCCCGCCGGAAGAAGTCGGCGAACAGGCCGAAGACTACGCCCTGCCGTGGAAAGAAATCAAAGCAGCCAAAATCACCCCGGCGGGCAAAATTGCCGACAGCACCATCAACACCCTGCGCCAACTGCACGAAACCCGCATGCTGGGCAAAGCGCCGCTGCGCCGCTACCAGGAATACATCGACAAAATCCTCGAAAAAAACCGGCAAAAAACCTGGCCGCTTAACCTCGCCGAGCGCAAACGCGAACACGAAAACTGGAAAAAATACCAGGACGAGTACGAAGCCGCGCAGCGCCGCGAACTGCCGCTCCTGAACGCCGACAAGAAAAAACAGGAAGAAATCGCCGAACGCAACGCCGCCGTTGAAGACGAAGACGACAAAGAAGACTTCGTCCCCGACGTCGCCCTGTTTGAGACCCTCAACATCTTCTACGACTACCTCCAGCTGCTGGCGCCGCCCGCGGTGAGCGCCGAAGCCGCCTGAATCCACATCCAGAACCGGAGCGAACATGACCCCCTTACAGACCTTTGCCGCATCCATCCGCATCCTCAGCATGGATGCCGTCCAGAAAGCTAACTCCGGCCATCCCGGCGCGCCGATGGGCATGGCCGACATGGCCGCCGTCCTCTGGCTCAAACACCTGCGCGCCAACCCGGCCGACACCCAATGGCACAACCGCGACCGCTTCGTCCTCTCCAACGGCCACGCCTCCATGCTGCAATACGCCGCGCTGCACCTCACCGGCTACGACCTCTCGCTGGATGACCTGAAAAACTTCCGCCAGCTGCACAGCAAAACCCCCGGCCACCCCGAATACCACGACACCCCCGGCGTCGAACTCACCACCGGGCCGCTCGGTCAGGGCATCGCCACCGCCGTCGGCTTCGCCATCGCCGAACGCCACATGGCGGCGCGCTACAACCGCGAACGCTTGCCGCTCGTTGATCACTACACCTACGTCTTCGCCGGTGACGGCTGCCTGATGGAAGGCGTCTCCTCAGAAGCCTGCTCGCTCGCAGGCACCCTCGGCCTTGGCAAACTCATCTGCCTCTACGACAGCAACGGCATCTCCATCGACGGCGAAATCGCGCCGTGGTTTGGCGAAGACACCGCGCTGCGTTACGAGGCCTACGGCTGGCAAGTCATCCGCGACGTGGACGGCCATGACCACGCCGCGCTTGACGCCGCCATTACCGCCGCCAAAGTCGAAACCGGCAAACCCACGCTCATCATCTGCCGCACCAAAATCGGCTACGGCTCGCCCAACCTGCAGGGCACCGAAAAAACCCACGGCGCGCCGCTCGGCAAAGAAGAAATCGCGCTCACCAAACAGGCTCTCGGCCTGCCCGCAGGCGACTTCGAACTGCCTCCTGATGCCTACCAAGTCTCCAGCCTGCGCGAAAAAGGCGCCAAACTGCAAGACGAATGGGAGCGCATTTGGCAAGAATACCAAGACAAATACCCGCTTGAAGCGCAAGAATACGCGCGCGTCATGAGCGGCAAACTGCCCGACGGCCTTGACCGCATCATCGAAAGCACCCTTGCCCAATACAACGAAGCCGGCGGCGCCATCGCCACCCGCAAAGCCTCCGAAAACGCCATCAACCTGCTCGCGCCGCTCTTGCCCGAACTCATCGGCGGCTCGGCCGACCTCACCGGCTCCAACCTCACCTGGAGCAAAGCCGCCTCCAAATCTATCCTGCCCGGCGACTTCTCCGGCAACTACCTCCACTACGGCGTGCGCGAATTCGCGATGGCGACCATCATGAACGGCCTTGCCCTCTACGGCGGGCTGCGCGCCTACGGCGGCACCTTCCTCGTCTTCTCCGACTACATGCGAAACGGCATCCGCCTCTCGGCGCTGATGAAACTGCCGGTCACCTACGTCCTCACCCACGACTCCATCGGCCTCGGCGAAGACGGCTCCACCCACCAGCCGATCGAACAAATCGCCTCGCTGCGCCTCATCCCCAACCTGCACGTCTGGCGCCCCTGCGACCAACAAGAAACCCTTGTCGCCTGGCGCAGCGCGTTGAACCAAACCACGCCGACCGTCCTCGCGCTCAGCAGACAAAACCTGCCCGAACAAAAACGCAGTGAGGCGACGCGCAAAACCATCGCCAAAGGTGGCTACATCCTCGAAGCGGCCGAAAAACCCGACCTCGTCCTCGTCGCCACCGGCTCCGAAGTCGCGCTTGCCACCGCTGCCGCTGCCAAACTGCGCGAAGAAGGCCTGCGCATCCAGGTCGTCTCCATGCCCTGCCTGGACATCTACCAACAACAAGA
>CAURAS010000273.1:0-2515 GCA_963522865.1 uncultured Cardiobacterium sp. | reverse complement strand
ACCTACCTCACCGCACTGTCCTGCCTGCAAAACCTCGACAGCGCCAATGCCCTGCGCCCGTTTACGCCGTATTACGTGATGCGCGTCGGCGCGCTGCCGGTCATTCCTTATTACCGCCCCGGCCACCCGGACATCGCCCGCGAACTGGAAGCGCGCGCCCTTGATGGCCGCGCCTTTTTGCTCGCCAATCACGGCGTGGTGGTAACCGGCAGCGACCTGACGGACGCGGTTGATAACGCGGAAGAGCTGGAAGAAACCGCAAAACTCTTTTTCATCCTGCGCGGCGCGGACATCCGCTACCTCACAGACGCAGAAATCCATGACCTGAAAAACCGGGGGAAATAACCATGCCCAAATTTGCTGCCAACCTCACCATGATGTTCACCGAGCGCCCCTTCCCGGAGCGCTTTGCTGCCGCGGCTGCTGCCGGCTTTCGCTACGTCGAATACCTCTGGCCGTATGACTATCCCGCCGCCGAGTCGAAAGCGCTGCTCGACCAGCACGGCCTGAAGCAGGTGCTGTTCAACACCGCCGCTGGCGATACCGCAGCCGGCGAATGGGGGCTTGCCGCCCTGCCTGGCCGCGAAGCCGATGCCCGTCGCGATATCGACCAGGCACTGCAATATGCCATTGCGCTGGCATGCCCGACCGTGCACGTCATGGCGGGCGTCGTGCCGGCAGGCGCGCGCCGCGAAGACTATTTCAATACCTTTGTCGAAAACGTCCGCTACGCCGCAGAACAATTCCGCCCGCACGGCATCAACATCGCCCTCGAAGCGCTCAGCCCGCAGGTGAAGCCAAATTATCTGCTGAAAAGCCAGTACGACACGCTTGCTGCGGTGGAAGCGGTCGCACGCGACAACGTCTATATCCAGTTCGACTACTACCACGCGCAAAACGTGGACGGGCAGCTTTCGGTGATGACTGAAGTGATGTTCCCACGCATCGGCCACATTCAGATTGCCGCCGTGCCGACCCGCTTCGAGCCGGACGAAGGCGAAGTGAACTACCCCTACATCTTCGCCCTGCTCGACCGCCTCGGCTATCGCGGCTACATCGGCTGTGAATACAAACCGCGCGGCAAGACCGAAGACGGACTTGACTGGTTCAAACCCTACCAATAATCACACGAGGTCATTCCCATGAATATCGTCATCACCGGCGGCGCAGGCTTCCTCGGCCAGCGCCTTGCCAAAACCCTGCTTGCCGCACGCCCGGACGTGCAACTCACCTTGGTGGACGTCATCCGGCCGACGGCGCCGAACGGCGACGCCCGCGCCCGCTGCGTCGAAATGGATCTGCGCGATCCGTCCGGCCTCGGTGCCATCATCACCGCCGATACCGATGCCGTCTTCCATCTCGCCGCCATCGTCAGCAGCCACGCCGAGGCCGAACCCGATCTGGGCTATGAAATCAACTTCCTCGCCACGCGCAACCTGCTCGAAGCCATCCGCCACACCAAGCCGACCATCCGCTTCATCTTCTCCAGCTCGCTCGCCGTCTTCGGCGGCAAACTGCCGGAAGTGATTCAGGACAGCACCGCCGTCACCCCGCAATCCACCTACGGCACGCAAAAAGGCATGTGCGAACTGCTGATTAACGACTACAGCCGCAAAGGTTTTGCCGACGGCCTCGCGCTGCGCCTGCCGACCGTCTGCATCCGCCCCGGCAAGCCGAACAAAGCCGCCTCCTCCTTCGTCAGCAGCATCATGCGCGAGCCGCTGCAAGGCGAAGACGCCGTACTGCCGGTTTCGCCGGAATTGCGCCTGTGGCTTTCAAGCCCGGATACCGTGGTCGCCAACTTCATCCACGCGCTGACCATGCCGTCCCTGCCGCCGCGCGACTGGCACGTCATCAACCTGCCCGGCTTCACCATCAGCGTGCAGCAAATGCTCGATGACCTTGCCGCCACCGCCGGCAAAGACATCCTCGCCCGCGTCAAACCGCAGTTTGACGAAGGCATCAACGCCATCGTCGCCAGCTGGCCGGCAGCGATTGACAACAGCAGTGCGCTCAAATTTGGCTTCCATGTGGACAGCGACTTCCAAGGCGTCATCCGCCAGTTCATCGACAAAGACCTGAGGAAATAAGCCATGGAAACCGCAGCAACCCCTGCCGCCACCCTGTTTGGCCTGCCGATGTCCATCATCGGCCTGCTCGTCGCCATCTTCGTCCTCATCTACCTCGTACTGCGCACCCGCGTGCATGCCTTCATCGCGATGATTATCGCCGCCTCCATCGCCGGGATTTTCGGCGGGCTGAGCGCGACTGACACCATCGCCGCCATCAGCAAAGGCTTCGGCAACACCCTCGGCAGCATCGGCATCGTCATCGGCCTCGGCGTGATGATGGGGCGCATCCTCGAAGTCTCCGGCGCGGCAGAAAAAATGGCGTTCAGCTTCATCCGCTTCCTCGGCGAGAAAAAAGAAGAATGGGCGCTGGCGATTACCGGCTACATCGTCAGTATCCCCATCTTCGTTGATTCCGCCTTCGTCGTCCTCTACCCGGTCGCCAA
>CAURAS010000272.1:0-2518 GCA_963522865.1 uncultured Cardiobacterium sp. | reverse complement strand
AGTTTCAGGATCATCAGCATTTGCGCGACGAAGAAGACGTCCAGCATCGAGAATTTCGCCAGTTTGCCGAGCCAGGTTTGCCAGCGGGCGAGTGCGGCGGGAATGGGCGGGTAGTAGTAGAGATACGCCGCCATCAGCGCGAATTTGCCGAGCGGGAAGATGACGCTGAAGGCGAGCAGCAGCAGGCCGAGGCCAAAGGTTTTATCGGCGAGCAGCGCGCCGATGCCGGAGAGGACGGTGAAGGTGTTTTTGACCAGCACCAGTTTTTTCACGGTCATCATCGGCAGGGTGATGCCGGGGATGAAGGCGGCTACGCCAGCGAGGACGAGTGTGAGCAGGATGAGGCGCCGGCGGCGGTTTTCGTTGCGGTTCATGCGATGTCCAGCAATGGCGCGGTTTGCGCGATGCCCTCAAGGCGGTATTGGTAACGGCGGCAGTAGTCCAGCCATTCGGCGAGCGCGCGGTTTTGCGCCCGTTTGGCTTGGCGCAGTTGGCGCACGGGCAGGTCGGCATCGAGCATCGCCTCTGCCAGGCGCGCGTCGTGATAGACGCGGATGCGGTAATCGGGCGCGAAGCGGCGCTGTTGTCGTGCCGGGTAGAAGTGGCCGAGCAGCCATTCGCTGGTGTAGGCGTGGCGGCCAATGCAGCGCAGGTACACCGCCGCCCGCTGTGGCGCGCGCAACAGGTACCAGTCGTCATCGGCGGGCGGTTGCGGCAGGACGAGGCGGAAAAGCCAGTAGTTGTGTTCATACAGCGACTGTAGCGATACTTCGTCGTGCTGCATGAAGCGCGGGGTTTGCATGAATGGGGTCTCCGGAAAAGGGGCGCTATTGTGGGGACGAACGCCGCCACACGCAAGCCCGCGCGCTCTGCTAGAATGCGGCTTTTCAACTGTACAAGGAAATTTTCATGTCCTGGCATTCGCTGATTAAAGACATCCCGGACTATCCGAAAGCGGGCATTGTTTTCAAGGATATTACGCCGCTACTCGCCGACGGCCCCGGCTTCCACGCCGCCATTGAGGAAATGGCGCAATTCTGCGAGGAAAGCGGCCACCAGCCGGATGTGCTTGCCTGCCCGGAAGCGCGCGGTTTTATTTTTGCGTCCGCCCTGGCGCAACGCCTCGGCATCGGTTTCATTCCGCTGCGCAAGCCGGGCAAGCTGCCGCGCGCCGTCAGCCGCATTACCTTTGATCTGGAATATGGTCAGGATACCCTTGAAGTTCACAAGGATGACGTCAAATCAGGGGTACGCGTGATGATGGTCGATGATGTACTCGCCACCGGCGGCACGATGGTCGCCTGTATCGAGCTGCTGCAAAGCCTCGGCGCGCAGGTCATCGGTGCGGCTTTTTTGATGGAAATCGAAGGGCTGCACGGGCGCGACAAGCTCGGCAATATTGAAGTCTGTTCGTTGGTGAAATGCTAATTTTCGCCAGCTTTACAAGCATTGCCTGACCCCCTACAATCTCTGCGTTTTCAACCCTCAACCCTTAAGGAGCTTTCATGAACAACATGAACCCCCGCACCATTGAAGCCATCTCCCAGGACGGCATCCTCGCGCGCAACAAGGTGCTGCGCCAAACTTACATCCTGCTCGGCATGAACGTGCTGTTCAGCGCGGTCTGCGCCTTCGTCGGCATGAAACTGGGCATTGGCCGCATCTCTCCGGTGCTTGCCATCATTGCCATGCTCGGTCTTTCCTGGGGTATCACCGCTAACCGCAATAACGGCCTCGGTATCGTCCTGCTGTTCGCCCTCACCGGCTTCCTCGGTTTCTACCTGTCTCACGCGATGAACATGTACGTCGCCTATGGCATGGGTAGTGTCGTGGTGAAAGCGCTGGTCGGCACCGCCGTGCTGTTCTTCGGGCTTTCCGCCTACGTGCTGTTCACCGGTACCAATTTCACCTTCCTTGGCGGTTTCCTCTATACCGGCATGATGGTCATCATCCTTGCCCTCATCGGCTCATTGTTCTTTGATATGAGCGGTTTGAGCCTTGCCATTTCTGCCGCCTGCTTGATCCTGTTCTCTGGTTACGTGCTTTACGACACCAGCAACATCATTCAGGGTGAAGAAACCAACTACATCATGGCGACCTTGCAGCTGTTCCTGGATATTTTCAATATCTTTATCAGCCTGTTGAATCTGCTCTCTGCGTTCAACCGCAACTAAGGCAACTTCCCCACCTGTCTGGCACCTTCCCCGGTGCCAGACTTTTTCGTCTTTATACCCATGCCGCAACGAGAACTGCTCGCCTGTCCCTACTGTGACGCGCTGTATCAGCGCAAGCCGCTGCGTCCCGGCGAAAACGCCTATTGCACCGACTGCGGCAGCAAAATTGACGACGGTCTTGCCGATTTCCGCAAAGCCTTCATCTACGCGCTGACCGCGCTCATCCTCTTTATCATCGCCAACAGTTTCCCCTTCATCACCCTGAGCCTGGGCGGCGACACCACCACCATCTCCGTTTTCTCCAGCATCAAGGCACTGTTTGACAACGACCTGCACATCCTCGG
>CAURAS010000271.1:0-2545 GCA_963522865.1 uncultured Cardiobacterium sp. | reverse complement strand
TGTATCATGGTCTGGTTGCCACTTTGAGTGAATTGTAAACAGACCCTAGGGAGGTTTCTTTTTACATACACCTGAGCGCTCATGGTGTATGTAAACCGTATCCGTAGGTTAGGGCGTGCTGACAATTGGAAAATCTTCCTCCTCCACTTCGTAGGGAGGGGTATTCAAATTGTCAACAGCCCCTAGGATGTGTATGTAAATCGCTTTCGCCCGGCAAGTCCGGGCGTTTATTCTTCCAACCACGTTTCCGCCGCTTGCAGCACGTTTTTCGCCCAGTTGCTGTGCGTGGTTTTTTCTTGCATCGCGCCGTCAGCGCGGAAGATGGCGCTGTCGTCGGCAAGGATGCGGGCGGCGAGTTCGCGTTCGGTGCGGCTGACGCGGTAATGCGCTTCGATGAGCGGCACTTGCGCCGGGTGGATGGCGGTTTTGCCGGTGAGGCCGTGGCGCAGGTCTTCGCGCACTTCTTGCGCGAGTAGTTCGGGCTGGTCGAGGATTTCAAAAACCGGCGCGGAAAGGTGGTAGCCGTGCGGTTTGTAGATGCCGACGAGGCGGTCAATCAGGCTGCCAACGGGCGTGGCGTAGAGGGTGGCGTCACGTGGGCGGCGCAGGTGCAGGTGGCTGATGAGGTCGTTGCCGCCGATGCGCAGGCAGAGGATGTGGTTTTTCCAGCGCGCTTCCAGTTTTTCCAGCAGGCGCAGCATCGCAGACTCTAAATAGGTGTCGGCGCTTTCCAGGGTCGGCATGAGGCGGTAGGGGGTGTCGAGCAGCGGCGCGTAGTTGTCGAGGTTGGCAGCGGTGATTTTTGGCAGGACAAAGCCGTGGATGCGCTCCAGATGCGGCAGTTTGAGGATATGGTGCATGGTCGCCGGGTCGCGCAGGCGGATGAAGCGGTTGCGCGGGCAGTCGGCGGGGATGTCGCCGAGGATGGCGGCGAGTTGTGCAAGCGCCCGCGGCAGGTCGGGCGGCGCGACGCTGTCTTCGGTGCAGTAGATGACGCTGCGCACGTGTTGCAGTTTTTCGCCGCGTGCGATGGCGTGCAGCTGCGGGTGGGTAGCGGGGATGTAGAGGCAGGCGCCGAGTTGGTGGGCGTTCATGGGGTGGCTCCGGGGCGGTGGCTACGGATGATGCCGACAGCGTGGTAAGGCAGGGCGGGTTCGTGTTCGATGACGACGTGTTTTTCTTGTGCGAGGCGGACGAGGTGACGGGTGCTGGCGGCGTCCGGCTCACGCAGCAGCAGGCGCTCCGGCTGACGGCGCAAGAGGACGCGCGTTGTCTCGCCGATACCGGGCTTGATGAGGTTGTCATCATGGATGCCGTAGCGGTCGCGCAGTTGGGCGAGCAGCGCCGCGCTGGTTTGCGCGGCGGTACGGGTGTCGGCAGCGGTTGCTTGGGGCAACGGCAGCGGGCAAAGGGTGGCGATGCGGTCGGCGTAGGCTTGCGACTGGTCGTGTGCGCGCAGGTTGTCGTAGTAAACGCAGCCGTGGTAGTCATCCGTGCCGATATGTTCGTTGAGGATGCTGCGGCTGATGAGGCCGCTGATGGTGGCGTTCAAGAGCGCAGTCGGGATGAGGTAATCGTCGCTGCTCGCGGCGCAGGCGGCAGTGCCGGAGAGGTCAGCAAGGACATAGAGGCCGGAGTCAATGGCGGTGTGGTGCGCGCGGTTGTAGGCGGCGATGGCGCGGGCGAGTTCGCGCGCGATGACGCCTTTGCCCGTCCAGCCGTCGATAAAGACGAGGTCGCTGTCGGCATGACGGGCAAGAATGTGGCGCAGCGCGTTTGCGTCGATGCCGCGGTCGCGGATGATGGAAATGCTGTAGTGGGCGACCGGTGCGCGGTAGTGGCGGGCGAGGATGTCGCGCAGGATGACGCCGACCGGTGTGCCAGCGCGGGCAAGCGAGACCAGCGCCGGCGGCGTGCGGTGTTTGCCGGCAATCAGCGCGGCAAGGCGCAGACAGTCGGCGGCGAGGCGGGCGTCGTTTTGCGCGCAGGCTTCCGCAAAGAGGGCGAGGTAGGCGGCGCTCGGCGGGTATTCGGGCGAGAGCATTTCGCTGTAATGCTTCTGCCCGCTTTGGATGAGCGCCTCTTTGGCAGCGGTGTCGGTGATGGGCGCGAGTTCGATGGGTTTTAAGAGAAACGTTACCTGTTCGGGGCGGTAACTGCCGTGGAAGGAGGGCATGGCGTGTCCGGGTAAAAAGGTTGCTTATGATACCGGGCTGCACCGCCGAAGGGGGCGATATCGCCGGCATGAATAACCTCGCCACCTGTTATGCCAACGGCACCGGCGTGGCAATCAACCCCGGCCGCACCATGCGCCTTTACCGGCAAGCGGCGAGAGCCGGCTATTCCATCGCCCAGCACAATCTGGGCGGCGTTTACTGCAAAGGGCAAATCATCCCGCGCGATTTGAAACTGGCCGTCATGTGGTACAAAAGAGCCACCGCCCAGGGCGTGTACCAGTCAGATTACTGGCTGGGCGTGATTTATGAGGCATATTGGACAAAAAAGGAGCTAAGAATCGCTGTAAGCCTTATGCTGCAAGGCTTTA
>CAURAS010000270.1:0-2550 GCA_963522865.1 uncultured Cardiobacterium sp. | reverse complement strand
CCATCTTCCTGCCGAACCAAATCGGCGGCTACATGCCCGCCAAACCGGGCGTGCCTGGCGAAAACAAACACGGCGAACAACAAGGCGCGGACGCGATGCAAACCGCACTCGCCAAAGGCTACATCGTCGCCTCGCCCGGCGCGCGCGGCCGCACCAGCCCGACTGGCAAAGCGCCCGCCGCCATCATTGACCTCAAAGCGGCGGTGCGTTACCTGCGCTACAACGACGCCGCCATGCCGGGCGACGCCGAAAAAATCATCAGCAACGGCACCAGCGCTGGCGGCGCGCTCTCGGTACTGCTCGGCGCGAGCGGCAACCACGACGACTACACCGCCGCCCTGCAAGCCCTTGGCGCGGCGGGTGCACGCGACGACATCTACGCCGTCTCCGCCTACTGCCCGATAAGCATCCTTGAGCACGCCGACGCCGCCTACGAATGGGAATTCAACGGCGTCAACGACTACGAAAAAATGGACATCAGCATGCTTGACTACAAAGTCGAGCGCAAACTGGTGAAAGGCACGCTGGACGCCGCCGAGCAGCGCGTCTCGGACGAACTCAAAGCGCAGTTTCCCGCCTATATAAACAGCCTCGGCCTGAAAAACGCGCGCGGCGAAGCGCTGATGCTTAACGACGACGGCAGCGGCAGCTTCCGCGATTACGTCGCCGCCTACATTGGCGCTGCCGCCGATGCCGAACTCAACAAAAAGCAAATCCCTGGCGCACTCGGTGTATTAATCCCCGACCCCAATCCCGAGCGGGTTGCCGCCTTCGTCGAAGAAAACCCGTGGCTGACCATCGACGGCAATTTCGCCAGCAACTACGTCAAAAAAGTGGATTTCGCCGCCTACGCCAAAGCCATCGGCCGGCAGAAAACCCCGCCCGCCTTCGACGCGCTTGACCTGTCCAGCGGCGAAAACCAGCTCTTTGGCGACGCACACCAAGACACGCGCCACTTCACCGCCTACAGCGCGGCAAACAGCGCCGTCAAAGGCGCGGGCAAAGCAGACGCGGCAACAGTAAAAATGATGAACCCACTCACCTACATCAGCGAAAAAACCGCACCGCAACACTGGCGCATCCGCGTCGGCACCAAAGACCGCGACACCTCGCACGCCATCGCTGCCATCCTCACCGCCAAACTGCGCAACAGCGGCAAAAACGTCGATTTGGCGATGCCCTGGGGCGTACCGCACAGCGGCGATTACGACCTCGACGAACTCTTTGCCTGGATGGACAAAATCGTCAAACAACCCTAAAACACCCGGAGAAAACCCATGAAAAACAAAATCCTTGCTAGCGCACTTGCCCTGGCAACCGCGTTTGCTCACGCCGCCGGCGATGAACCCATCCGCCGCATAGACGTTTACGTCAGCCCCTATTACGCCGCCGCCAGCGATGCCAACAGCGCGCCGCAGGTCAGCGTCGGCGGTGCGCCGTTTGACCAACTGCTTGCCTCAACCCGGCGCGAAGACATCCTTGCCGCGCGCGACCGCATCCAGGCAGAGCCAGAAGCCATCACGCCGATGACGCTGATGGTGCTTGCCATCCGCCTTTATGACGTTGGCGAACGCGACGATGCCGTTTTCTGGTTTTACGTTGCCAAACACCGCTACACCACCCTCGCCTACAGCGCCGACGTGAACGCCCCCGCCCTGCGCGAAGCGCACAGCGCAGTGGTCGCGTTTAGCAACCTCGCTGGCCCCTTCATCAACAGCTACGCCTTCTGCGACGTAAAAAAACAGCAGTCCGCCAACCAGCGCGCCTACGAATGGGTACGCGACCACCCCTACATGACCATTTACAACGAAGGCCTGCCGCACCTGCCCGGCGCGCCTAAAGACAACATCGAAAAAGGACTGGCTGCCATCCGCAAAAGCCTGGCAGAAGAAAAAGCGCTCGTTGCCGACCCGAAAGCCATGGCGGAGCTGCAACAGCGGCGCAAAAAGAACAACGTGGATGCACAATTTTGCTGGAAATAAGCGGCCACAAACCCCGCTCTATACTTTGTAGGTCGGGCATTTATGCCCGACAAACCACAGAAAATCCCCTCACCGCCGGTCTTGCACCGGCTTTCTTTTTGCCCGACGCTCACGCGCCCCGCCCGACGACAAACGCGCCGCTATAATGCGCGCCCTTTCCCCATCGCAAACAAATATGACCGCCCCCGAATTCACCGCCGTCCTCGCGCGCGACCGCCACCCCTTACGCCAACTGCACCGCCAAATCCGCGAACGCGAGCGGCGCGGCCAACCCACCGACCGCCTGCGCGCCCGCTTTGAAGCCGAATATGCCGCATCAACCGCAGCCGTTGAAGCACGCCGTGCCAGTCTGCCGCCATCTACGACCTCAGAGCGGCGGTACGTTACCTGCGCCACAACGACGCCGCCATGCCGGGCGATGCCGAAAAAATCATCAGCAACGGCACCAGCGCCGGCGGCGCGCTCTCGGTACTGCTCGGCGCGGGCGTAACCGACGGCGATGACCGCAAACTCTTTGAAATCATGGGCGCGGCGGACGCACGCGACGACATCTACGCCGTCTCCGCCT
>CAURAS010000269.1:0-2561 GCA_963522865.1 uncultured Cardiobacterium sp. | reverse complement strand
TTTTCTATATCAACTACGGGTGCGTTTGAGACAGCATACATTTTAGGACACCACCGCCGGTTGATTTTGCCTATGAGTTCCTCGCGCCGCTCTTGCCGCCGTTCGCCACGCAGTTTCCTGATATTGAACTGGAAATGGATGTAACACCGCGCCGGGTCGATCTCATCGCCGAGCCGTTTGACCTGGTGGTGCGCGCCGGGACGTTACCGGATTCCGGTCTGGTCGCCCATTTGTTGATGCGCGTGCCGCGCTGTCTTTACGCCGCGCCGGGCTATCTGGAGGCGCAGGGCACGCCGCAAAAGCCCGCCGAGCTTGCCGCGCACCGCTGTTTGCGTTTTCAGGGTGTCACGCAATGGCAGCTGTTTGCGGGTGAGACGGCGGCGGAATTTGCCGTCAGCGGCGCTTACCGCGCCAATAGCCTCGGCCTGCTGCAACGTCTTGCCGTCGCGGGCATGGGCATCGCGCTTTTGCCGGAAATTGCTGTGCGCGGGGATGTTGCGGCGGCGCGTCTGCAACGTGTCCTGCCGGATTGGCAGGCAAGCGCCGTGCCGGTGTATGCGCTCACCGCCAGCCACCTGCTGCCCGCGAAAAGCCGCTGTTTTATTGATTTTTTGAAGGCGCACGCGCCGCAGTAAGCGACGGGTTATGGATTAAAAGCCGCTGTGATGCAGCGGCTTTTCGTGTTTTAGGCATTCAGAATGCGTGTCTCGCTCAACATAAAATGCGCGATACGTTTTTGAATCACCCAACGCCCGTTAATTTTGGCATAGCTGTCGTGATAGCGCACATAATGGGTGAGCAATTCTTCTTTGCCGTTTTGGGTGCTAACCAGCGCGACCTGGCAATAGCTAATGCCTTCCGCTTTGTCGCCATTTAATTGTACCGTTTGCTGGCCATTGAGATGATAGACGGTATGGAAATTGGCGAGATAATCGCTAAAGACTTTTTCAATTTCCGTGCGCCCTTTGGCATGGGCGAATAATTCATTGCCGATATAGGTAATGACTTCGGCGTCTTCCGCAAAGAGCGGCATTTGCTCGGCGACTTTCTTTTCATCGGCAAGATTGGAGAAATGATCAATGATCGACGAGATGTTTCAGTTCAAAGCGGTCTTGGATTTCTTGCAGGTTCATGAGGTTTCCTTTTAAGGTTTGCTGATATTGAGATTGGCGCCGATATATTGCGCCGGATCGGCGAACAGTTTACAGACAAAATCGGCAATGCTTTTGCGCGAAACGGCGCTGCCGCATTCGGGTTTATCTTTCGGCGTGAGTTGGTAGTCAATTTCGTCGGCATTCGTAAACCAGTCGGGGCGGAGGATGGTGTAATCCAGCCCGGATTGTTCAATGCCATCGGCGAGGGCGCGGTAGGGGCGGAGGATGTCCGGCAGCGGCGTGGTGTAAATGCCGATGGAGCTGATAGCGATGACGCGGCGCACGCCCGTCGCCTGCATCGCGGCGACGATGTTCGCGCCCATGCGGGCAAGGTCGCCGGCGAGATTCACGTAAACGATGTCCTGCCCGGCCATCGCCGCTTGCAGCGCAGCGGGGTCGAGCGCGTCGCCGCTGATGACCGGGTATTGCGCGGGCAGATTACGCGGGTTGCGGGCGAAAAGGGTGAGATGCAGCGCCGGGTTGCGCGCGGCGGTGGCGATGACTTCGCGGGCGAGCGAGCCGGTTGCGCCGAGGATGAGGATGTTGGGCATGATGCGCTCCGTGAATGTATGGGCAAGCAATCGTGCAAGAGTACGGGATGATGCCTAAAAGTAAAGCCGCTTGGATAAGCGGCTTTAATTGATGGTTGTTGTCAGTCAATGAGGATACGCAACATGCGGCGCAGCGGTTCGGCCGCCCCCCAGAGGAGCTGGTCGCCGACGGTGAAGGCAGAGAGGTATTCGCCGCCCATATCCAGCTTGCGCAGACGGCCGACAGGCACGGAAAGCGTACCGCTGACTTTCGCCGGAGTGAGTTCGTGGATGCTCGCTTCTTTGGTGTTCGGGATGACTTTCACCCAGTCGTTGTGCGTCGCCAGCAGTTTTTCGATTTCCGCCAGCGGCAGGTCTTTTTTCAGT
Source organism: uncultured Cardiobacterium sp. (assembly GCA_963522865.1). Classification (GTDB taxonomy): domain Bacteria; phylum Pseudomonadota; class Gammaproteobacteria; order Cardiobacteriales; family Cardiobacteriaceae; genus Cardiobacterium. The sequence continues at coordinate 490 of CAURAS010000269.1, read as the reverse complement.
TTCATGGTGATTGCCTGGCTGTGGCAGCGCATCGCACCGACGCGCACACAGAGACCATCGACCGGTACCGGGTTGGCGCTGCGGCCGAGGATTTTGTTGGTTTCAACGCCGCCTTTCCATTCTTCTTTGGACTGGCCGTTGCCGAGATCGGCGTCAATCCACGGGATGAGGCTGCCCGCGAGCGGCACGCCGAAGTTGGCAGACGGATAACCGTCGCTACGCAGGGCGGCGCTGACTTTGCGGTCAATATCAAGAATGGCGCTGCGTGGGTCGGCGAGTTCGCTCGCGACTTGCGCGTGCAGATAGCCCATGCCTTCGAGCAGTTCGCGCATGTTTTTCGCGCCCGCACCGGAGGCGGCCTGGTAAGTCATGCTGGTCAGCCATTCGACAAGATCGTTTTCAAAGAGACCACCGAGCGCCATTAGCATCAGCGAGACGGTGCAGTTGCCGCCGATGAAGTCTTTTTTGCCGTCGCGGATGGCCTGGTCGA
>CAURAS010000268.1:0-2568 GCA_963522865.1 uncultured Cardiobacterium sp. | reverse complement strand
CCAATATTGGGCATCACCATATTCGAAAGGAAGCGGCCAAACCGCTGCACCTTCAACTTCGCCGATTCAGAAAACATACAGCCTCCACAAAAATTAATAATAAAGAAACCGCCGCGCATCATAAGCCATTTCCCAACCCCGATAAATAGCCGCCGCGCCGCGCTCCGCCGCCTGATTGACACCCCCCACCGCCTTCACTATATTGCCGCGCCATTGCCCCGCGCCCCGCATTGCCAAACGCATCGCGAACTAACGCCCCCTCCCTCGCAGGGCGAAGCCCGCAGTGGGGGAGGGACGGGATGGGGGTAGCAGTCTTTTCGCTGCACGAATTCTTAAAACCTGTTCAAAATCGTGGAAAAGCTACTTTTCGGTGTAGTGAACGAAAGCAAGTCAAGCCACCGATATGTTCCCTCCCCCGTGGGGGAGGGGTAGGGTGGGGCAGCAAACGTGAAAAATCGAAATTTCGATTTGCCAACAATATCGCTCACCCCATCCCCAACTTTCTCGTCCTTCGGACGAGCTGTTCCAGTCCCCCGCTGCGAACGCTGTGCGTCCTGCGAGGGAGGGAGAACATCGGTTAAACACCATTTTCCATAACCTGCCCCGCGACCAGGGGCGCAACCCATTCACAAAAGAGGAAAAAAACATGTGTGGAATCGTCGCCGGCGTTGCCGAACGCAACATCGTCCCCATCCTGCTCGAAGGCCTGAAGCGCCTCGAATACCGCGGCTACGACTCCGCAGGTCTTGCCGTCAACCACGACGGCACTATTGACCGCTGCCGCGCCGTCGGCAAAGTGGCGAGCCTCGTTAGCAAAGCCGGGGCCGAAAACATCCACGGCAACAGCGGCATCGCCCACACCCGTTGGGCGACACACGGCGTGCCGAGCGAAGCCAACGCCCACCCGCACATGAGCGGCACCACTATCGCCGTCGTCCACAACGGCATCATCGAAAACTACCAAGAAATCCGCGACGAACTGCGCGCGGCGGGCTACACCTTCACCTCTGACACCGACACCGAAACCATCGCCCACCTCATCGACCGCCACTACCGCGAGCATCACGACCTGCTGCGCGCCGTGCGCGACACCACCACCCGCCTGCGCGGGGCGTATGCCATCGCCGTCATCGCCGCCGACCGCCCCGACGAAATCATCGCCGCGCGCCACGGCTCGCCGATGGTCATCGGCCTCGGCATCGGCGAACACTTCGCCGCCTCCGACATCTTCGCGCTGCTGCCCGTTACCCGCCGCTTCATCTCCCTGCAAGAAAACGACCTGGCGCGCATCACCCGCGACCATTGCCAAATCTATGACGCGAGCGGTGCGGAAGTCACGCGCGACATCAACGAAAGCGAGCAGACGGGCGACCTCATCGGCAAAGGCGGCTACAAACACTACATGCAAAAAGAAATCTTCGAGCAGCCGACCGCCATCGCCGACACCCTCGAAGGCCGCCTGGCGCATGGCGAACTGCACCTTTCCTCCTTCCGCCCCGAACTCCTCGCCGCGCTCGCCCGCACCCGCCAACTGCACATCGTCGCCTGCGGCACCAGCTACCACGCGGGGCTCGTCATGAAATACCACTTCGAGCAGAACGCCATCCCGACCAGCGTCGAATACGCCAGCGAATACCTCTACCGCGACATCGCCGTACCGCCGGACACCCTGTTCATCAGCCTGTCACAGTCGGGCGAGACCGCCGATACCCTCGCCGCCCTCGAAAAAGCGAAAAAAGACGGGCGCTACCACGACAACCTCGCCATCTGCAACGTCCCCGAAAGCGCGCTGACCCGCGCGGCAAACCACACCATCCTCACCCGTGCCGGGCGCGAAATCGGCGTCGCCTCCACCAAAGCCTTCGTTACCCAACTGGCCGTGCTGCACCTGGTGAACGCCATCATCGCCGCCGAACAAGGCCGCCCCTTCGCGCGCGAACACCTGCAAACCTTCGACCACCTGCCGCGCATCCTGCAACACATCCTCGCGCTTGAGCCTGCCATCGCCCGTGCCGCCAAAGCGCTCGAACAGCGCCACGGCTGCCTCTACCTCGGCCGCGGCGAAAACTACGCCATCGCCGCCGAAGGCGCACTCAAACTGAAAGAACTCACCTACATCCACGCCGAAGCGCACCCGGCAGGCGAACTCAAACACGGGCCGCTGGCGCTGGTTGACGAAAACATGCCGGTACTGGCACTCATCAAACACGACGCCCTCACCGAAAAAATCAGCAGCAACCTCGAAGTCGTACAGGCACGCGGCGGTCGCCTCATCCTCTTCGCCGACGACCGCGTCGATACCACGAGCTTCCCCGGCGCGGACGTCATCCGCCTTGGCGAGCTGGACGACCTCACCGCGAGCATCGCCTTCGTCGTGCCGCTACAACTCTTCGCCTACCACGTCGCCCTGCTCAAAGGCACCGACGTGGACCAACCGCGCAACCTCGCCAAATCGGTGACGGTGGAATAAGACAAAGCCGATATACATACACTACGAGCGCTCAGGTGTATGTGGCGGATTGTCAAACCAAGTGCAACGCCTGTTCAAAGTACACTTCATAAGGTGTT
>CAURAS010000267.1:0-2589 GCA_963522865.1 uncultured Cardiobacterium sp. | reverse complement strand
ATCCTGCCATTTTTTGTTTCTTCAAGTGGTTACATCAATTGTAAACAGCCCCTAGGAGAGGAGTCGTGGAGGGAATAGAGCAGCATCGTGCCATACAGCTTAGTTTTATGGGGTTGGTATAACCCCCATCGCTGAAATACTCTCGACTATTTATCGCATAGGGCTTTTAATTGCGTCTTTTACGATTACGGTTACGACGTTTGCGTGGATAGGTACTTTCTTCTCCGCTTTCATCCTGTTCGGCACGATATTGCTCGATATTGGCCGAAATCTCAGGGTCTTGCTGGAGCGCTGTCCACAATTCGACGAGGTCAGCGAGGTTTTCGCCCGCGCCCTGGCGCACGAGGAGGAAGTCGTAAGCGGCGCGGAAGCGCGGGTGGGCGAGGACGCTGTGCATTTTGCGCACGCTGCCGCTCGCCGCCTGTTCAAGGCGGGCTTGTAACGCCCAGATTTCGCGGATCATGCCGCGTAGTCGCACCGGGATGGCAACGCGTTCGCTGGCGGCGATGTGAACGAGGTCAATGGCTTCGTGCATGGCGCTGTGCCAGTTGTCGCGTTCTTTGAGCAGGCCGCGGTATTGCAGTTGGTACACCGGCCAGAGGATGGCGGCAAGGAGAAAGGCGATGGTAACGGGTTTGTCAGCGGCGATGCGTTCGTCGGTATTGGCGAGCGCGATGCGCATCATGTTTTTGGCATATTGCGCGTAAGCGGCGTTGGCGTGGCGTAGCGTTTTTTCGGCGTCGGGGAAGAGCGCTTCAAAGAGGCCGTGCTGTTGCAGGACGTCGAAGCAGGTCTGACCGTAACCGCTCATGAAGAGTTTTTGCACTTCGTCAAAAAGGCGGGCGGCGGGCACGGCACGCAGGTTATCGCGGCAGGTGGCGATGGCCGCTTCGGTATCGGCTTCGAGCGGCATGTCGAGTTTGGCGGCGAAGCGGGCGGCGCGCAGCATCCGCACCGGGTCTTCGGTGTAACGCGCAACCGGGTCGCCGATGATGCGCAGAATACGGCGGTCGAGGTCATCCAGCGCGCCGACGTAGTCACGGATTTCGTCGTTTTTGCTGTCGTAGTAGAGCGCGTTGATGGTGAAGTCGCGGCGGATGACGTCGTCTTCAAGAGTGCCGTAGTGGTTGTCTTCGAGGACGGAGCCGTAGCTGTCGGTGCGGGCTTCGCGTTCCGGCGGCGCGCGGAAGGTGGCGACTTCGATGATGTAGCGGCCGAAGTGGATGTGCGCGAGGCGGAAGCGGCGACCTATCAGGCGACAGTTGCGAAAGATGCTGGCGACCTGTTCCGGGCGGGCGTTGGTGGCGATGTCGAAGTCTTTCGGCTGTTTGCCGAGGAGCAGGTCGCGGATACAACCGCCGACGAGATAGGCTTCAAAACCGGCTTCGTCCAGTTGGCGCAGGATTTTCAGGGCGCGAGGGTCAATTTGTTGTTCATAAATAGGGTGTTCGCCGTGTTTGCGAACCACGGGCGATGTTGCGGCTAGTTGCATGCCGTCCTCTTTTATTCAGTGTTCGGGGGCGCTGCCATGGGGCGCGGGGGTCGATGCGACGGCTTCCCTGTCGCGTGTTTTGCCTGTTTGGGAAAAGTGAACAGGCGCTTTATGGCGGGCGCGCATTGTATCGTGTTACACAAGTCTAAATCCAGACGCGCCGCGGGATGCAATGTTCAGCGCAGCGACGATACAATGCGCGACTTCTTCACCATTTTTTATAAATTTAAGGAGTCCATTCATGGCCGGCAGCGTCCTCGAACCCAAAGAAATCCTCGAATACAGCGCCCACAAAGGCACGGCAAAAGCGGAAAACCGCGCCGATCGCCTTGCCGTTCTTGGCTTTCTCGGCGGCGCCTTCATCTCGGTCGGCTACCTCGCCTACGTACGCATCGTCGCCGCCATGCCGCACGAACTGGCGGGACTCGGCAAACTGCTTGGCGCGGCGGTGTTCCCGGTCGGCCTCGTCTGCATACTGCTGGGCGGCGGCGAACTCATCACCGGCAACATGATGGCGCTGCCCGTCGCCTGGCTGAAACGGCGCATCAGCCTGCGCCAATGGGCACGCAACTGGGTGATAGTGACGACGACCAACGTCCTCGGCGCATTCTTCGTCGCCTGGTTCTTCGGCCACTACGTCGGCCTCACCGAAGGCGCGGTCTTCGCCGAAACGCTCGAAGTCGCTCAAGGCAAAGTCAACGCTAGCTTCGGTCAGGCGGTTGTCTCCGGCATCGGCTGTAACTGGCTGGTCTGCATGGGGCTCTGGCTCTGCTACGGCGCCGACACCTTCAGCGGCAAAATCCTCGGCACCTGGTTTCCGGTGATGGTCTTCGTCGCCATCGGCTTCCAGCACGTCGTCGCCAACATGTTCATCATCCCGGCGGCCATCTGGGGCGGCGGCGACATCACCTGGGCGCAGTTCGGCGAAAACATGATCTCCGTGTACCTCGGCAACGTCCTCGGCGGCGCGGTCATGGTTGGCGCGCTCTACTACGCGGCTTACCGCGACTGACGCTACCAAAGGCAATTATACATACACATTGAGCGCTCAGGTGTATGTGGCGAATTTACAATCCAAGTGCAACAGCAACAAAAAA
>CAURAS010000266.1:0-2618 GCA_963522865.1 uncultured Cardiobacterium sp. | reverse complement strand
TAAACAACGTGTTTAGGTTAAAGTGTAAACAAGGTCTGTGTTCTACCGGGGCAGCAAACAAACCGCGTAGCGACAAACACCGCACCCATTTACATACACGATAGTCGCTACCCTGTATGTAAAACCATAAACCCATAACCATTCACCCGACGAACACGAAAACCAGCCATGACAGCCCGCAACATAGATTTATCAATCGCCCTGGCGCTATACCTGCCTGCTGTTATTGCCATCCTGCTGATGGGGCAGTCCAATATGATGCGCGCCTATTTTCCGCTACTCGCGGGATTGCTGTTGCCAATCGTGGTTGCTTGGGCATTGAGGGCAAAACCCTATTTCTTGAGTGGCGTTGCGCTTAGTGGCAGTGCATTATTCTGGTTTTTTATGTTGAGCCATTTCAATTTGTCTTCCAGAATTTTTGGCGTTCACGACTATTTCTGGATATTGATTAGTTGGATTATGGGCTGGCTCATCGGACTACTTGCACAATACCGGGCAGAAAATGCAAAAGAAGCGTTTGGAAAAGGTTTCCTTGAAACATTGGCGGGGGTTATGGCGGGACTAATTATTTTGGGCGTTCTTTATCTGTTCGGACTTACCAAGTTTGTTTTCTCCCTCAGTAACGTCATTTTATGAGGCTCAAATATACATATACCTTAGTCGCTACCCTGTACGTAAAACACTACCAAACCACGAATCCACATGAACCCCTGGCTCTCCCTCACCCTCGCCATCATCCTCGAAGTCATCGCCACCACCCTGCTCAAAATCAGCGACGGCTTCAGCAAATGGCTGCCCGCCGCCGCTTCGCTCGCCCTTTATGCCGTCTGCTTCTACTTCGTCTCGCTTGCTTTTCGCAGCATTCCGGTGGGCACGGCTTATGCCATCTGGTCGGGCTGCGGCATCGTGCTGATTGCCCTCATCGGCCTCGCCCTGGGGCAGAAACTCGACCCGCCCGCCGTGCTTGGCATCGCGCTCATCGTCGCGGGCGTGGCCGTCATCAACCTCTTTTCCAAAACCGTTACCCATTAAATATACATACACCTTGAGCGCTACCCTGTATGTAAACCGCTTACACACAAAAAGGAACTACCCATGCTAGAAATCCACAACCTGCACGTCGCCACCGAAGACGGCAAAAAAATCCTGAACGGCGTCAACCTGCGCATCGGCGCGGGCGAAGTGCACGCCATCATGGGGCCGAACGGCTCCGGCAAATCGACGCTGGCGAACGTCATCGCCGGGCGCGAGGGCTACGTCATCACCGAAGGCAGCATCACCTACGACGGCCGCGACCTGCTGGAAATGGAGCCGGACGAGCGCGCCTGCGCCGGCATCTTCCTCGCCTTCCAGTACCCGGTGGAAATCCCCGGCGTCAGCAACCTCTACTTCCTGAAAGCTGCCGTCAACGCCAAGCGCGCCTACGAAGGTAAAGGCGAAATGGACGCGATGGAATTCTACGACCTGCTCCAAAGCCGCATGAAAAGCGTGAAAATGCACGACAGCTTCCTCTCGCGCGCGGTGAACGTCGGCTTCTCCGGCGGCGAAAAGAAACGCAACGAAATCATGCAAATGGCTGTGCTGGAGCCGCGCCTCGCCGTACTCGACGAAACCGATTCCGGCCTCGACATCGACGCGCTGCGCGTCGTCTCCGAAGGGGTGAACGCCCTGCGCGACGCCAAGCGCAGCTTCATGGTCATCACCCACTACCAGCGCCTGCTCGACTACATCGTGCCGGACTACGTACACGTGCTGGTCAATGGCGAAATCGTCGAAAGCGGCGACAAAACGCTGGCGCTGCAACTGGAAGAAAAAGGCTATGCCGACTTCCGCGGCGAAGAAACCGGCGCCGCCCGGAGCGCCTGATGAGCGGCTTCTTCCCGGACATCCGCGCCGCCGCTGGCGCGCTGCAACAAGAGGCCTTCGGCCGCTGGCAAGCCATGGGCGACCTGCGCCGCCGCGAAGTGTGGCGCTGGACGCCGCTCGATGCCCTGCGCGATGACGCCCGCCGCGTCGAAAACGCCGACTACCAATTCGACCTGCCCGACGCCATCGGCGAAGACTTCGGCAACGATGATGCCGCCGACCGCCACCTGCTCGCCCTCGACGATGCCGCCTTTGCCGCCTTGAACGTTGCCCTGCAAGCCGACGCGCTGCAACTTACCGTCCCCGACGACGCCGACCTTGCCGACATCGCCGCGCTCAACATCGACCTCGCCGCGCGCCGCCTGCAAACCTCGCGCATCCACATCCGCGCCGGCAAAAACAGCCGCAGCGCCTTCTGGATTGACTACCGCGCGAGCCGCAGCGGCGCGCAACTGCCGGTCATCACCGTGGACGCTGCCGATGGCGCGCAGGTGGACGTTGCCCTGTGGTTTCAGGGCGAGAGCGGCACGGCGCAAGTGGCACAAGCCGCCGTGCAACAGGCGAGCGACAGCCGCGTCCGCCTCAACGCCCTGCAAGCGGGCGGCGACCTGCTCCGCCTCGATGTGCACAGCGAACTGCGCGGCGAAGGCACCCACTTCGCCTTCGGCGGCGTACAACTGCTCGCAGGCAGCCAAATCGGCGACTACCACCTGAACGTGCGCCACCTCACCGAAAACAGCGAAAGCCACCAG
>CAURAS010000265.1:0-2653 GCA_963522865.1 uncultured Cardiobacterium sp. | reverse complement strand
GCGGCATAACCGAAGAAAATGCCGCCGAAAACCTGCCAGCGCAGGCGGCGATAGGTCGGATCAATTTTGTCGGCCGGGAGGCGAGGAATCTCCGGCGACGGTTTGAATATTCCAATCATGGGTGCTCCATATTTGAGTGACGAATTTTTTGTCTGCGGTTCACCATAGCCATGCCCCGCCCATTCCCTAAAGGCCGTAATTTTTGCCTGTAGGGAATGCGCGGGAATAAGCGCTACTGTGAATCCACGTGCGAATTTTAGCCGATTTTCACAGGGTGCGCGCGTTTTTTCGCGGTTAGCGCGTGGGATTTATGTGGATAATTGAGGAAAAGCGGAAAGATGCTGCGCAGTTTGCCCTGTATTTTTTACTTTCTTCGTGATGAATGAGGGTTTGAGTGTTAAAATACAGGCGATTCCAGTGATTTTCTGGTGATTTAACTGTTAAACGGAGACTGAATTTATGAAAAGACAAGAGAATCTCGAACGCGCCAAAAGTTCGGAAACATGGGACGTTGTCGTCATCGGCGGCGGCGCGACTGGACTCGGCATCGCCGTTGATGCCGCTACGCGCGGATTCTCGACCCTGCTCCTGGAGCGCCGCGACTTTGCCAAAGGCACCTCCAGCCGCAGTACCAAACTCGTACACGGCGGCGTGCGCTACCTCGCGCAAGGTTATGTCGATCTCGTGCGCGAAGCATTGCGCGAACGCGGCCGCCTCGCGAAAAACGCGCCGCACCTCTTCAAAAGTGAAGCCTTCATCATCCCCGGCGAAAAATGGTGGACGGCGCCGTACTACACCTTCGGCCTCTGGCTCTACGACCGCCTCGCCGGCAAACTCGGCATCGGCCACACCCGCTACCTCGGCAAAACCGAAGCCAACAAACTCCTCGAAGGCGTCAAGCCGGAAAAACTGCGCAACGGTGTCTGCTACTACGACGGCCAGTTTGACGACTCCCGCCTCGCCGTAAACCTCGCACAAACCGCCATCGAACACGGCGCCGCGGTAGTGAACTACTGCGAAGTCATAGGGTTAGAAAAAAACGAAGCGGGCAAAATCAGCGGCGTCAAAGTGCGCGACAACCTTGGCGGCGACGAATTTGCCGTAAAAGCGCGCTGCGTCGTCAATGCGACCGGCGTCTTCGCCAACGAAATCAACCACATGGACGACCCCAACTCCGAAGACGGCATCGTCCCCAGCCAGGGCGTGCACATCGTCATTGACCGCGAATTCCTGCCGGGCGACTCCGCGCTGATGGTGCCGAAAACCTCTGACGGTCGCGTCCTCTTCGCCGTACCGTGGCACGACAAACTCGTCGTCGGCACCACCGACACCCTCGTCAAAAACGCCGAATACGAACCGCGCCCGCTGGAGCAAGAAGTCGAATTCATCCTGAACACCGCGAAAGACTATCTCGTCAAAGCGCCGACCCGCGCCGACATCCGCAGCGTCTTCGTCGGCCTGCGCCCGCTCGCCGCGCCGAAAGACAGCGGCAAAAGCACCAAAGAAGTCTCGCGCAGCCACAAAGTGCACGTTACCCCGTCCGGCATGGTGGACATCATCGGCGGCAAATGGACGACCTATCGGCAAATGGCCGAAGACGCCGTCGATGCCGCCATCAAAGACAAAACCCTACCGGAAAAAGCCTGCCAAACCACCGAGCTGAAAATCCATGGTCACGCCCCGGCAGACATGGGCAACCACCTCGGCTACTACGGCAGTGACCGCGCGGCGATAGAAGCGCTCGCCCAAAGCGATGCCAAAGCGGGCAGCAAAATCCACCCGGATCACCCCTTCCTTTACGCCGAAGCCTTGTGGGCAGTGCGCGAAGAAATGGCGCAAACGCTGGAAGACGTGCTGGCGCGCCGCATCCGCCTGCTCTTCCTTGACGCCCGCGCCGCTGCTGAAGTGGCAGAAGACGTCGCGCGCTACATCGCCACCGAGCTGAAAAAAGACGAAACCTGGGTACGCGAACAAACGGAAGACTTCCGCAAACTCTGCGCGCAGTATCACTTCTAAGCGTCCGCTCGTCGCAAACAAAATCCCCGCATCCCGCGGGGATTTTTTTAGGCGCGTGTAACTGCGGAATATGCCAGGCAACGACGATGCCGGATAATATAGCCGAATCCCTAAATGCCGCTCACCATGCTCAGCTACCGCCACGCCTACCACGCCGGCAACCACGCCGACCTGCTCAAACACTACCTCCTCGCCCGCACCCTCGCCTACTACAGCCAAAAACCCAAACCCTACGACTACATCGACACCCACGCCGGCGCGGGCTACTACGACCTCGCCGCTGACTATGCGCAGAAAAACCGCGAATACCACAGTGGCATCGCCCGTCTGAACGCCGCTGCTGACCTGCCTGCGCCACTCGCCGCCTGGCGTGAGCAAATGCGCGAACTGCAACCCGCGCCGGACACCTACCCCGGCTCCGCCTGGCTTGCCGCCCGCCTTCTGCCCGCGCCCGGCAAACTCTACCTGCACGAACTGCATCCCACCGACCACGCCGCACTCGAACAAAACCTGCGCCCGCTTCGCCTTGGTCGTCGCCTGCACGTCCTGCGCACGGACGGCTTCGCCGGACTCATCGCCCTCCTGCCGCCCGCGAGCCGCCGCGCCGTCATCCTCATCGACCCGCCCTACGAACAAA
>CAURAS010000264.1:0-2665 GCA_963522865.1 uncultured Cardiobacterium sp. | reverse complement strand
CTTGCCCGCCTCTGGCTCGACACCCCGCCGCTGTGGCTGCTTGACGAACCGCTGACCGCCCTCGATGCCGCAACTGCCGCTACCCTCCTCGCCCACCTCGAACAACACCGGCAAAACGGCGGCGCGGCGATTATCACCAGCCACCAGCCGCTCGACCTGCCCGTGCTGGAAACCCGCCATTTGGGGCGATAAAATCCGACCTTAATTAAGGGACATTTCTTGGAGGTAGAAAATGGCGGAGATCGTATTAACTGCTATCGCATGGGCAATATTATTGGGAATGCTGTTTTTCTTTTACGCCTTTATAGCGGAGCTGGTTGATGAATGTATCATTGAACCATTTCAATTTTGGCGGCAAGACCGCGCAGCGCGTAAACGCATTGAAAAAGGATTAGACACCGCAGAAATAGATGAGCATTAACTATCAGCGAAACATCAGGAAAACATCATGACGGGCATTACATTTATAGACATTACCCTTTATGGAATTATCATCTTTGCCATTGTGCTAATTACCAATATTGTCGGCACGCTCTATTTCGCTTTTTTTCACGGCTTATATCAAGATACGGAGCAGAAACGCATGGCGGACGAATTAAACGAACTTACTGCCGAATTACGCGCACTACGTGAAATCCATACGGCTCAGGCCCAGTGCGAGCATGAGCATGCCGAATTACTACGGCGGCGGCGCAAATACCGTTCGCCCAACCAACGCTATGAAAGTAGCGACCCGAGGCGCCTACCCTGAGCGCCACCGCAAAAAGCCGCCCATCGGGGCGGCTTTTATATGGTGAAAAGCGTGTTATATAGCGGTACTCATAAAGTCTCATACCAGGCGTGTCGCCGAATTAGGGCGGAGCGAGGCCACCATTTCGCGGGAAATCAACCGCAACGGTGGCCGCGAGGCTTACGACCCAAATCAGGCGCAGGAAAACTACGAGAACCGGCGCAAAGCCAGCCGCCGTCCGCACAAACTCGACGACCCGGAGTTCAACGCACGGGGCAAGCACCTGTTCTTGCAGTGTTGTTGGTCGCCGGAGCAGATGCAGTACCACCCGCTTCACGAAAACAGCAGATATTCCATCAGTTACGCGACCATCTGCCACGCCATTCACGCGGGCCGTTTCAATGACCCCGACTGGGTGATAAGCGGCAAGCAAAGGCTGCGCCACCGTGGCAAGACGCGCCGGCGCAAGGGTGAGCCCGCGCACGACGGCTTTCCCGTCAGCAATGCTTGGACAAACCTTGCACTTGGTTTGACAATACATACAGCTGAGCGCTCAAGGTGTATGTATATCCAGCCGCCGCTACGCCCACACCACCAACACGGCGGCGATGACGATGAGCGCGAGGCCGAGGACGTCCTGTTTTTGCAGCCTTTCTTTGAAATAGGCGGTGGCGATGGCGAGCATGAACAACACTTCAATCTGGCCGACGGTTTTGACGATGGCGACGTCTTGCAAACGCATGGCGCTAAACCAGCCAAGCGAGCCGAGGAAGGAGGCGGTGCTGGTCGCCAGCATCAGTTTGTGGTGCGCGAGGAGTTGGCGCAGGGCGGCGCGGTCGCGCGCGAGCAGCCAGGCGAGGAGCCATGCGGTTTGCAGGATGAGGATGCTCGCCAGCACCCATGCCGCCGCGGGCAGTGCCGGCAGTGGCAGGGCAAGCGCCGCCTGGCGCACGAACAGCGAGGTGAAGGCAAAGCACAGGCCGCTGCCCAGCCCCAACGCGAGGGCGCGCCACGAGAGCTGGCGCAGGCTGGCGCCGCTTAGGAGGAAGACGGCAACGCCGCCGGTCAGGACGCCGAGCCAGCCGGTCGCATTGAGGCGCGTGCCGAAGCAGGCAACGCCAAGAATGGCAGCCAGCACCGCTTCGCTGCGCGCGAGGCCGACGCCGACGGCGTAATTTTTCAGGCGGAAGAGTTGCACCAAGAGGGCGGTCGCGGCGATTTGTGCGCTGGCGGCGGCGATGATGCTGGCGAGGTACGTTGGGGTGAAGGCGGGCAGCGGCAGGCGGGCATCGCGCAGGTACTGGTAGCCGAGCCAGAGGAGCGCCAGCGGCCAGGCGCCGAGGAAGCGCGCCAGGGTAACGCCGAGCACGGGTACGTGTGGGCTGAGTTGCTTTTGGAAGGCGTTGCGCCACGCCTGCATGAAGGCGGCAAAGAGGGTGAGAGGAAGCCAGTGCATGGTCGGCGGTTTTCTGTTTCGGTTGGGTGGAGGGGATGATGCCACGGGGTTGCCGCGTTCCTTGGATTTTATGGCAAACGGATGCTATTGGATGCCGCTACGGGTCTGTGATTTACATACACATCGAGCGCTCAGGTGTATGTAAATCGTGCCGCTTTGCGGTGCGGCAGGGGCGGGCTGCGCGTCAGTTGTTCGTAGCGGTTGGTCAGCAGGGTTTCTTCGAGGCCACGGGGGCTGTGATTTACATACATATCGAGCGCTCAGGTGTATGTAAATCGTGCCGCTTTATGGTGCGGCGGGGGCGGGCTGCGGGCGGGCGCTTACGTTGTCTTGCAGGTTGCCGCCGAGGGCGAGGTGCAGGGTCAGGCTGCGCGCCAGTTGTTCGTAGCGGTTGGTCAGCAGGGTTTCTTCAACGCCACGGGTCGCGTTTTCTTTGTCCAGCACGTCTTGCAGGCTCGCCGCGCCCGCCTGGTAGCGGA
>CAURAS010000263.1:0-2689 GCA_963522865.1 uncultured Cardiobacterium sp. | reverse complement strand
CGAAAGTCGGGCAAACGCTGACCGCATCGAACGACCTCAAAGACGAAGACGGCCTCGGCACCATCACCTACCGCTGGTTTGCGGGTGGCAAAGAAGTAGGGCAGGGTGCGACTTACCAGCTCACGGCCAATGACAAAGGCAAAACCATCACGGTGAAAGCCGAATACACCGACGGCAAAGGCACGGCGGAATCGGTTGAGAGTGCGAAGACGGTAGAAGTGGCCGATAGCGGGCAAACCCCGCCACCGCCCGCGACCAACCACGAAGGCACTGTCGCCATCACGGGCGAGTCCAAAGTGGGCGGTACCTTGACCGCAACCGTCAGCGATGACGACCAGTTTGACGCTGCGCAAGTAGCGTACCAATGGCTGCGCGATGGCAAGCCGATCGACGGCGTGACCGCCAGCACCTACAAACTCGTCGCCGATGATGCCGGGCATAAAATCAGCGTGCGCGCGACTTACTACGACAACGCCCACCATCACGAAACGCCAGCGAGCGTAGAAACGGAAATCGCCAGGCCGCAAACCCCGCCGCCTACGGGCAATGGCATGACCGTCAGCGACGCCAGCGCGGTGATTGAGGGCAATGCGCTGGTGTACACCGTCAAACTCGCCAACCCGGCAAAGGCGGGGCAGGTGCTGAAACTCACCGCTGATTATCACGATAGCGCCGTTGCCGCTGACCAGCTCGCGAAAACCGCCGACCCGTTCCAGCCGGGCGAGTATCTCGGCAACGGCACGGTGTTTACCCGCAGCGTCGCCGATATGCCGCTTGCCGCAAATAGCGCCGAAATTACCGCCTACGCGCCGATGATGGCGAAAAATGCCTATGGCGTTACCACCGGCCTTAATACCAGCGCTTACAACATCCCGATTTACATCGTCGATAGCAGCGACCCGAAACAGCACTACGCCAACATCACCTCGCACGACGACCGCATCACCGCCTCCGGCGACATCAGCGCGCACACCCTTGGCCGCATCCCGCTGCCCGATTACGCCCAGCCCGCGGGCGGCGGCGATGCCTCTTTTGCCGTGTACGACCGTGCAACCGGCCTGATGCGCGAGTATTTCCACGCAGTGAAAACCGCCGACGGCTGGGACGTCAGCGCCGCCGGTTACTTCCAGGGCGAACCGGGCATGGGCGGTCTTGGCGCCAAGAACTTCTGGATGCAGCACACGCACGGTGGCTCGGCAGTGGTCGGCATGCTCAATCCCTTGAGCCAGATTGGTGTTTCCGAAGTGCTGGCAGGCAGCATCAACCACGCCGTTTCCGTCACCCTGCCGAACGCGAAGAAAGGCGTCACCTCCTTCCCGGCGCAGCAAAACGACGGCGCCGATGACAACCCGAACGCGCCTGCCGAAGGACAGTGGTTCCGCATCAAGCCGGGCGTTGATTTGGACAACTACCGCCGCCCGGACGGCTCGCCGCTCAGCCCGATGACCAAAATGATCGCCAAAGCCGCGCAGACCTACGGCGGCTACGGCGCGGACAAAAACCTCAACAACTTCGCCTTTAACGCCGAAGCGCCGAACAACTACCTCGCGCGCGGCAAAGAAAACCCGTGGCGCGACGGCGGCGAAATCGCGAAAAAACTGGGGATGAACAGCCCGGCGAACATAGACGACTTCCCGTGGGAGCTGACCGAATGGGCGCCCGTCGGCTGGAACGACAAAGGCCACGACGCCGGCGTCTATGCCGCGCGTGACCTCAGCGCCAGCATCAACGGCGTCGCACAAAACCTGCATAACGGCGAAATCACCCTGCCGGAAGGCGCAAGCGAAATCCAGATCAAAGTGCCGACGCTGACGCACAACAACCTCATACAAACCGACGACGTCACCCTGCACGCACAACTCCTGGATAACGGCAGCGTCATCGCCAGCGGCGATGGCAGCGGACACGTCAACGACGCGCCGAGCGAAATCCACGACACCATCCACGGCGGCGGCGTGCTGGTCAGCCCGAACATCAACCCGGACGATTATGCCCAGCTGGTACAACTCGAAGGCCAGGCGCTCCTGGACTACGTCAAGGCGCACGGTCATGACATCCTGCAAAAACCGGCGACCGAAACACCCGGCGTCACCCTGCGCGGCAGCGACGGCGACGACACCCTCATCAGTGGCTACGGCGTTGATTTCCTCGAAGGCGGCAAAGGGGCGGACACCTTCATCTACGCGATGGACGGCGAGAACAGCTTCCCCTACCAGAACAACGACCACATCCTCGACTTCAACCCGGCAGAAGGAGACCGCATCGTCCTCACCCGTGGCGAAGGCTGGACACTACAATTCGACCGCGTCGAATTCGAGGCAGCGGCGCACGTGCAGCGCCTGCAATACAAAGTCTACAAAGGCAGCGAAGGCTACATCAACGCCATCCAAATCCATTCCCACGACGGCCACGCCTTCAGCGTGGATGAAATCATGAACGCCATCACCGTACTCTGAATATACATACAGCTGAGCGCTCATGGTGTATGTATAATCCATTTACATACAGTTGAGCGCTTGATCTGTATGTATAAATACCCCCCCACTCATCTGGAACAAACATAAGGAAAGCAAAGTGTCACAAATCGCCCTCACCCTGAAAAACGCCGACGAACAAACCATCGCCCAATACGGGCTGGAAAGCGGTCGCCTCGAACAAATCGAGGCTATTAACGGCGCGTACTACCAGT
>CAURAS010000262.1:0-2691 GCA_963522865.1 uncultured Cardiobacterium sp. | reverse complement strand
CCCGCCAGGTTTTGGCGGTTTCGGCTTCTTGCGCGAGTTTGTCGCGCTGTTTGCCGAGCTGGTGCAGGCGGTCGTCGTGGCGGGTGAGGTGGTCGCGCACTTCTGCCATGCGCGCTTCGCTTTCTTTGCGCCGGGTTTTGTAGAGGGCGATGCCTGCTGCTTCTTCGATGAAGACGCGCAGTTCTTCGGGTTTGGCTTCGATGATGCGGCTGATCATGCCTTGTTCGATGACGGCGTAGCTGCGCGCGCCGACGCCGGTGCCTTGCAGGAGTTCGACGATGTCGCGGCGGCGGACGCGCTTGCCGTTGATGCTGTATTGGGATTGGCCGTCGCTCTGGACTTTGCGCGCGATGACGAGTTCGGCGTAGTCGGCAAATGCGCCGCCCGCCTTGCCGTCGCTGTTGTCGAAATGTAGGGCGACGCTCGCCTGCGCCGCGCCGCGCCGGTTGGCCGCGCCGGCGAAGATGACGTCGGTCATTGCCTGGCCGCGCAGTTGTTTGGCGGCGGTTTCGCCGAGTACCCAGCGCACGGCGTCGATGATGTTGGATTTGCCGCAGCCGTTCGGGCCGATGATGCCGGTCAGCGGGGCATCGACGGGGAAGGTGGTGTTGTCGGCGAAGGATTTGAATCCGGCGAGGCGGATGGCGGTGAGGTGCATGGTTTTTGTGTGTGGGCGCTGCGAGGGGCGCGTATTATAGCGGCGGTTTCGTGAGGGGCTTATTGGGTTGTTATGACGAGGGTTTTTATCATGGTCGTGCCAACCCGTTTTTTATTTACATACAGCTGAGCGCTCATGGTGTATGTATATTTCGCTATCCTGCATTTGTTTACATACACTACGAGCGCTCAGCTGTATGTATATAGCAATCCTCCTAAAGTCTCATATGGCGTTGCGTCGCCTGGCATGAGGCTGTATGAGTATTGCCATCCATGGCCGCGCTATTAAAAACCGGCTTTGCGCCGGTTTTTTTATGCCACTCACGCCGCCCAGAAGTCGCGCGGGGCGTCCAGCACCGGTTTGACGATACCGACGCGGATGGCGTAGTCGCCGAAGCCTTCGTCCACTTCGCGTTCGCGTGCCCAGGCGCCTATCCATTCGTCGAGGATGGCAAGGATTTCCGCCTCGGTGATGTTTTCTTGGTAGAGGCGCGGGATGCGCGTACCTTCGCGGTTGCCGCCGGCGAAGAGGTTGTAACGCCCGACCGCTTTGCCGACCAGGCCGATTTCGGCGAGCATCGCCCGGCCGCAGCCGTTCGGGCAGCCGGTGACGCGCAGGATGATGTGTTCGTCCGGGATGCCGTGTTTTTCGAGGATTTCATCGACGCGGTCAATCAGGCCGGGAAGGAAGCGCTCGGCTTCGGCCATCGCCAGCGGGCAGGTCGGCAGCGCCACGCACGCCATGCTGTTTTCCCGCTGTTTGCTGGTTTTCGGGTCAATCAGCCCGTGTTCGCGCGCGATCGTCTCAATCCGTTTTTTGTCTTTCGGCGGCACGCCGGCGACGATGAGGTTTTGGTTGGCGGTCAGGCGGAAATCGCCCGGGTGGATTTCGGCGATTTTGCGCAGGCCGGTTTTGAGTTGTTTGCCGCCCGGCTGGTCGGTGATGCGGCCGTTTTCGATGAATAAGGTCAGGTGCCAGTTGCCTTCTTCGCCTTTGACCCAGCCGATGCGGTCGCCTCTGGTGGTGAATTTATACGGGCGGATGGGTGCGAATTTGATGCCCATGCGTTTTTCGACTTCGGCTTTGAAGTTCTCGACGCCGACACGTTCCAGGGTGTAGCGGGTGCGCGCGTGTTTGCGGTCGCTTCTGTCGCCCCAGTCGCGCTGGGTGGTCACGACGGCTTCAGCGCAGTGCAGGGTGTGGCTAAGCGGCACGAAGCCGAATTCGTAGGATTTGTTGGGAAACGTTGTGGTGTTGCCGTGTTCGCTGGAAAGGCCGCCGCCGACCAGGACGTTGAAGCCGACGAGGTGGCCATCTTCTTCGATGGCGACGAAGCCGAGGTCGTTGGAGTGGATATCGACTTCGTTGTCCGGCGGGATGACCACCGCGGTTTTGAATTTGCGCGGCAGGTAGGTTTTGCCGAGGATGGGTTCGACGTCGTCGGCGATTTCTTTGTTGAGCGGTTTCGGCGGCTCGCTGGAAAAGACTTTTTCGCCATCAAGCCAGATGTCGGCATAGGCGCTGGTGCGCGGCAGCAGTTGCATGCTGATTTTTTTCGCCCATTCGTAGGCCTCTTTGTGCAGGCTGCTTTCTACCGGGTTGGTGGTGCAAAGAACGTTGCGGTTGACGTCGCTCGCGGTGGCGATGCTGTCCAACCCCAGCCGGTGCAGCCATTGGTGCATCGGCTTGACGTCGGGTTTTAGTACGCCGTGATACTGGAAGGTCTGGCGGTTGGTGAGGCGGATGGAGCCGTAGAGGGTGTGCTCGCTCGCAAATTGGTCGATGCCCAGCCATTGTTTGGGCTGGATGATGCCGCCGGGCAGGCGGCAGCGCAGCATCATGCTTTTCAGCGGTTCAAGTTTTTGTGCGCCGCGTTCGGCGCGGATGTCGCGGTCGTCCTGCTCGTACATGCCGTGGAAGCGGATGAGCTGGAAGTTGTCGCCCTTGAAGCTGCCGGTGATGCCATCGGTGAGGTCGCGGCTGATGGTGCCGTGCAGGTAGTCGCTTTGGTCTTTGAGGCGTTCGTTGTCGGA
>CAURAS010000261.1:0-2705 GCA_963522865.1 uncultured Cardiobacterium sp. | reverse complement strand
CGGCCAGGCGAGGCCGTCTTTGCCCATCGCGTAGAGCATGCGCGTCGAGGCGTACATGCCGGAATTACCCGCCGAGAGGATGGAACTCAAGATGACGGCGTTCATCACGGCGGCGGCGAAGGCAAGCCCTGCTTTTTCAAAGACGAGGGTGAAGGGTGATTTGGCGATTTCGTTGACGTCCGCGCCGAGCAGTTGCGGGCTGGTGTAGGGAATGAGCAGGCCGATGACGAGGATGGCGAGGATGTAGAAGATGAGGATGCGCCAGAAGATTTGTTTGACCGCTTTCGGGATGCTTTTTTCCGGGTTTTCCGTTTCGCCGGCGGTGATGCCGATGAGTTCGGTTCCCTGGAAGGAGAAGCCGGCGATGAGGAAAACGCCGAGCATGGTCAGCAGGCTGCCGCCGAGGCCGTCGCCGAGGAAGGGCGCGTTGCCGGTGGTGAGGTTGGTGAAGCCGATGTATTGTCCGCCGAGGATGCCGAAGATGGTCAGCGTGCCGACGGCGAGGAAGATGATGACGGTGACGACTTTGATGAGTGCAAACCAGTATTCGGATTCGCCGTAGGCTTTGACAGATAGCGCGTTCAGCAGACAAATGAGACCGAAGAAGATGAGGCTCCAGCCCCACGGCGGCAGGAAGCGCAGCGGCTCCCAGTAGGTAACGACGATAGCGGCAATGGCAACGTCAGCGGCGACGGTGATGACCCAGTTGAACCAGTAATTCCAGCCGAGGGCGAAGCCGAGCGAGGGATCGACGAAGCGCGAGGCGTAGGTGGCAAATGAGCCGGAGGTGGGCAGCCAGGTCGCCATTTCGCCGAGCGAGGTCATGAGGAAATAGACCATCAGGCCGATGGCAGCGTAGGCGACCAGCGCGCCGCCGGGTCCGGCGTCGTGGATGGCGGTACCGCTTGCCATAAAGAGGCCGGTGCCGATACAGCCGCCGATGGCAATCATCGACAGGTGGCGGGTTTTCAGGTGGCGTTTCACCTGGGTGTTGGGGGAAGTGTCTGTCATTTCAGTCCTTCTTTTGGGTGGAATTTATACATACAGCTGAGCGCTCAAGGTGTATGTAAATGGGTGGTGGGACGTCATTCGGCTATTCATGCGAGCGCGGAAGTCCGAAGTGCCACTGAACGGCACCCTCCCCCCCTGTGGGGAAGGGCTAGGGTGGGGTAATGGATGAATGCGCGAGGGTTCTTTGGGCATCGGCGGTATGCAGGCAAACCCCACCTCGGAATTTTGATGAAAAAGGCTGCTACCTTTTCCATCAAAATGCCATCCCCTCCCCCGCGAGGGAGGGGTGGTAGTTCTTAATGTCCTTTCTTCACCGGCCGTTGCCAGCCGCTGATGGTTTTCTGCTCACTGCGGGTCAGCGCCAGCTGTTCCGGCGGCACGTCTTTGGTAATGACCGAACCGGCGCCGATGGTCGCGCCGTCGCCGATATTCACCGGGGCGACCAGCGCGCTGTTGGAGCCGATAAAGACGCGGTCGCCGAGGATGGTCTGGTGTTTGTTGGCGCCGTCGTAGTTGCAGGTTATCGTCCCCGCGCCGATATTGACCGCGCTGCCGAGGCTAGCGTCGCCGATGTAGCTCAGATGATTGACTTTGCTGCCACGGCCGATGGTTGCCGCCTTGGTTTCGACGAAATTGCCGATGCGCGCACCTTCGCCCAGCACCGTTTTCGGCCGCAGCCGCGCGAACGGCCCGACTTGCGCGTTTGCCCCCACTTCGCAATGCTCCAGGCGCGAATGGCTGTAAATGCGCGCGCCCGACGCAATGGTGCAGTTATCGAGCACGCAGCCGCTTTCAATATAAACGTTGTCGCCGAGGCGCACCGTGCCCTTCAAAACAACGTTCGCCTCAATCACCACGTCGCGCCCGGCGCTGACCGTGCCGTGCACGTCAATGCGCGCCGGATCAATCAGGGTCACGCCCGCTGCCAGCAGCGCCTGCGCCTGCCGCTGCCGCCACACCGCTTCCGCCTGCGCCTGTTGCGCGCGGGTGTTGATGCCGAGCGTTTCTGCGGTGTCAGTGGCGGGGACGGTCACCACGCGCCAACCGGCGGCGACGTGCATAGCGATAACATCCGTCAGATAAAACTCACCGGCGGCGTTGTCGTCCTGCAACTGCGGCAGATAGCGGGCGAGGTACTCGCTTTTCACCGCCATCATGCCGGTGTTGATTTCGCGGATGGCGCGCTCGGCATCGCTCGCGTCCTTTTCCTCGACGATAGCGGTCATCTCGCCCGCCGCATCGCGCACGATGCGCCCATAGCCGAAGGGGTCATCAGCGACAGCAGTCAAGAGCGCGAAGCCGTTATGCCGCGCCGCGTCCAGCAGACGTTGCAAAGTCTCGGCGCGCACCAGCGGCGTGTCGCCATAAAGAATCAGCACCAAATCCGCTTGGGCAATCTCATCCAGCGCCATGCGCACCGCGTGCCCGGTGCCGCGTTGTTCGGTTTGCTGAACCCAGCGCAACTGCGGCCAGGCGGGGGCGATGCAGGCGCGCAACTGCTCGCCCTGGTGGCCGTAAATCACCGCGCTACGTGTCGGCGCGAGCGCTTGCAGCGTCTCCAACAGATGCACAATCATCGCCTTGCCGCCCACCGGTTGCAAAACCTTCGGCTGGGCGGAGTGCATGCGTTTGCCTTGACCGGCGGCGAGAATGAGCGCGAGCGTTTTCATGTGAATTCCTTGTGGATGCGTTGA
>CAURAS010000260.1:0-2716 GCA_963522865.1 uncultured Cardiobacterium sp. | reverse complement strand
CGCTTATGGGCGTCTTTTTTTGGTGCTGTTGCACTTGGATTGTAAATTCGCCGTATAGCGATACCCACACAGTCTCATCCCGGCGGGGTCGTACCACCATGTCGCCGTTTTTTAACCGGCCAAAACGCGATTTCCCCGCACAAGGCGGGGAAATCGGGATTGAGGCGATGTGGCGTTGTGCCGGTTTAGAGACCGAACACGCCCGCGTAACGCCCGGCAACACCGACGATAAACATCACCAAGATAATGGCGATGGCGCTCACTTTCTTCTTCAGCAGATACATGCAGAGGAAGGTGAGCAGGAGCGGCACGAGGTTGGGCAGCAGATCATCCAGCACCGATTGCACGGTGGTAACGATTTCTTCGCCCGCCTGGTTTTTGTAGCGCGCGATTTCCAGCGGGATTTTCAAACTCGCCCAGCGCGCCACCAGTCCGCCCATGACAAAGAGCCCCAGAATGGAGGCGCCGGTCGTCAGTTTTTGCAACTGGCCGCCTTCCATGTCCTGCACGATTTCCGTGCCTTTCTGGTAGCCGTATTGCATGCTGTACCAGCGGGTGATGACGCGGATGAGGTTAATGCCGACGAAGAAAAGGATTGGGCCGAGGATGTTGCCATTTTCCAGCGCGAGTGAGGCGCCGAGGGCGGCGAGGATGATGCGCGCCGTACCCCAGTAGATCGGGTCGCCGACGCCGGCAAGCGGACCCATCAGGCCGACTTTCACCCCGCTGATGGCGCCATCGTCAATCGGGGCGCCGTTGGCGCGTTCTTCTTCCATCGCTGCCGTCACGCCCATGATGGCAGAGCCGATCCACGGCTGGGTGTTGAAGAATTCAAGGTGGCGCTTGAGCGCGGCCGCCTGGTCTTCTTTCTTGCTATAAAGGCGCTTGATGGCGGGAATCATGGTGACGCAGAAGCCCATCGACTGCATCCGCTCGAAGTTGAACGAGCCGAGCAGGAAGGTGGAGCGCCAGTACATGCTGCGCAGGTCGCCTTGGGTCAGTCTTTTTTTGTTTTGGTTCATTTCAGTCATGGTCGTTCTCCTTATAGTCCTTCGAGTTCGTCATCAGCAAGCGGTGCCTGGCGCGCGGCGGGGGCGTTACCAGCGGCGCTTTTATTGAAGCGCGGGCTGAGCTGGATATAGACGATGGCAAGCACCGCGCCGATGATGCCCAGGCCGATGAGGTTGTAGCCGGAGAACACGGCAACGACAAAGCCGAGGAAGAAGAACGGCATCAGCGCGCGGGCGCTCATCATGTTAATCACCATCGCGTAACCGACGACAACGACGACGTTACCGGCAATGCGCAGACCTTCGGCAACTTCGACCGGGATTTTGCCGAGGAACGCCTGCACGTTTTCCGCGCTGGCGGTGGAGACGACTATCGCGGCCGGAATGGCGACGCGCAGCCCTTGCAAGAGGAGTGCGCTGAAGTGGCAGAGCTCAACGCCGCGGAAATTCGCCTCTTTGGCGAACTTGTCCGCCTGGTGCTGGAAGAAAACGGCAATGGTGCGCACGAAGATGGTCAGCATTTGCCCGGCGACCGCGACCGGAATGGCGATGGCGATACTTTCCTGCGCCGGTTGCCCGCCCTTGATGACGAGAATGGCGGCGATGACGCTGGCGAGTGCCGCATCCGGCGCCATTGCCGCGCCGACGTTCATCCAGCCGAGGGCGACCAGCTCCAGCGTGCCGCCGACCATCACCCCCGTTTTCAGGTCGCCCAAGGCGAGGCCAATCAAAGTACAGGCGACCAGCGGGCGGTGCGTCTGCCGTTCATCGAGTACCGAGCCCATGCCGCAGATGAGGCCGACCAGTGTTACCCAAAAAATATCCATCTGAATCTCCTACTAGAATTGAATGTTTGCCAGTTTCGGCATGACGTCTTCGGCAGGCGAAGTGGCGAGCTGTTGCAGCGTCATCTTCACGCCCATGTCATTCAGGCGCTTGAAGGCGGCGACATCATCGGCATCAACCGCAACCGCCTGACTGATGAGCTTGCAACCCTCGCGGTGCGTCATCCCGCCAACGTTCACCTGCTTGATATCCACCCCGCCCTCAATCAGGCGGACGATATCGCCCGGCTTGGTCACGAGCCACAGCACCTTGCGGTCGGCGTACATCGGGTTGTGCCAGACCTTGATCGCCTTGTCCACGGTAATCACATAAGATTGCAAATGCGCGGGCGCAACTTGCAGCAACAGCTTGCTGCGCAACTCATCCTGCGCGACCTCGTCGCTGATGGCGAAAATCGCGTCGCACTTGACCGCTTTCGCCCAGGAAGTGGCGACCTGGCCGTGAATCAGGCGGCTGTCAATCCGCAGCAGCGGGATTTGCATATGGCCAGAAGTCGGGCGACCGGCGCGACGATCGACCAGCGGCGCGGCTTCAGCGGGCGCGGCAGCGGCTGAAGCAGTCGGCAGCGCATTACGAAACGCCTTCGTCCCCTCAAGCGAGGCGTTATAAGCGCTTGCCACCAAATCGGCGACCGTGCTCTTCTCATCGCGACTGTCGAGCAGCTCCAGCAACATCGGCAAATTCACACCGGAAAGCACGTCGGCGCGGGCGGTGGGCGCGGCGACGCGAATCGCGGCGTTGTACGGACTGCCGCCGAACAAATCGACCAAAAACAGCACATCATCCGCCGAACCCGTCGCGGCGATAATCGCCTCATACTTGCGGATCAAATCCTCCGGCCCCTCGCCGGGCATGAACGT
>CAURAS010000259.1:0-2717 GCA_963522865.1 uncultured Cardiobacterium sp. | reverse complement strand
CTGGTGGGACAGCATCAAATCGAATGGCAATGGATTAAGGGCCACAGCGGTCATCCGGGCAATGAAATGGCCGACCAGCTCGCCAACGAGGCGATTGCGGAACTCAGGGCGAGAGGATGAGGGCGTTTGCCCATTTACATACACTTGAGCGCTCGATGTGTATGTAAATGAACCCGGCATGGCACGCAAGCCACAGCACGGCAGAATCGTTTACATACACCATAAGCGCTCGGGTGTATGTAAATGGCATCGCGCATAAAAAACCCGCAGCGGGAAGACTTCCTGCTGCAGGTTTTGCTTTGCCGCTATGGCAATCAGGCGACGTTCACTCCGTACTGATGGCAGAGGCTGAGCAGGCCGCCAGCGTAGCCCTGGCCGATGGCGCGGAATTTCCATTCGCCGTTGTGGCGGTAAACTTCGCCGAAAACCATTGCTGTTTCAGTGCTGTAGTCTTCGGAGAGGTCAAAGCGCAGCACTTCCTGGCCGTTTTCGTGGTTTACCAGGCGGACGAAGGCGTTGCTCACCTGGCCAAAGTTCTGGCGGCGCGCTTCGGCGTCGTGAATGGTGACGGTGATAAAGAGCGAGCTGATGTTCGCCGGCATTTTTTCCAGCTGAACGAGGATGCTTTCGTCGTCCCCATCGCCGTCGCCGGTCAGGTTATCGCCGGTATGCTCGACTGCGCCCTCCGGCGAGCGCAGTTGGTTGTAGAAGATGAAGTAGGCGTCGGACGGCACTTTTTTGTTGTCGCCGGTCATGAACAGGCTGGCGTCCAGGTCAAACGGCTGGCCGTCGCTGCTGCGCGCATCCCAGCCAAGGCCGATGAGGATGTGTTTTAGCGCCGGGTCGGTTTTGCTGAGGGAGACGTTTTGTCCTTTGCTGAGGGTAACTGCCATTTTTTACTCCTGATTTTTGGGGGTTTCTTCTTTTTCCGGGTAGAGCAGGGATGCAACCACGCCCGCCAGCAACACGAGGATGACGACGATGAGCGAGGCGAGCGGTGAGATATCGAGGCCGTGGTGCAGGTAGTGGTTGGTCGCAGACAGCGCCAGTTTGGCGGCGATGAAGAAGAGGAGGACGATAACCGCTTTTTCGAGGTGAACGAGGTAGCCTTTCAGCGCTTCCAGCACAAAGTACATCGTCCGCAGGCCGAGAATGGCGAACATCATCGCGCTGTAAACAATCAGCGGTTCGCGCGAGACGGCGATGACTGCCGGCACGCTGTCAAAGGCGAACATGACGTCGGAGATTTCGATGACGGCGAGGCAGAGGAGCAGCGGCGTGGCAACCCAGGCGCCCGCTTTCATCGCGTGCGGGTGGCTTTGCTCAGGGTGTTTCGGGTCTTCGCCGGCAAGTTCGAGGTGTTCGGCGGGGTTTTTCGCCTGGGCGTCGGCCAGTTCGCGGCTGTTCAGGAAGAAGTTATGCCCGTAAAGACGCGGCCAGACGGGGAAAAAGCGGTGGACAAGGCGGTAAGCGAGGTGGTCGGAATAGTCTTCGATTTCGTCGCCGTCGTCGCCGCTTTTCAGCATCATCACTGCCGTCCAGGCGATAACCAGCGCGAAGATGATTTCGACGAAGGGGCCGAGGGCAAGCAGTCCCGTACCGATGACGACGAAAATCATGCGGAAAATGATGGCGCCGATGATGCCCCAGTACAGCAGGCGGTGGCGGTAGCCTTCCGGCACTTTGAACCAGGCGAAAATCGCCATCATGACGAAGAGGTTATCGACGGAAAGCACTTTTTCCAGAGCATAACCGGTGATGAACAGGCTCGCCATTTCGCTGCCATGGTGCCAACCGAGGAAACCGGCGAAGGCGAAAGAGATGAGAATCCAGAAGACTGTCCAGAGCGAGGCGCTTTTCAGGCTCATCGGTTTGTCGCTGCGGTGCGCGTAGAGGTCAATAAGAATCGCGCCGACGGAAAGAATGATGAAAACGGCGACGGTTTCAATGGGGAAGCCGAGGTGATGGTTTGGCATGGGAGTCCTTGCGGTGGTTGGAGGAAAACGCCAAAGCGGCGCGGGGCGCGCATTATAGGGTTTTTCAGGCTGAATTTCAGCGGGATAAGCAACAGAAAATGCGGAATAATGGCGTCCTTTTCCGCATTGTCTCATCCACCATGCCCAGCGATTACTACAAACGCCTCCTGCCCGTCATCCGCCACCTTGAACAGCACTACCGCGAACCGCTTGATTTAACCACACTGGCAGAACGGGCGGCGCTCTCGCCCTACCATTTCCACCGTATTTACAAGGCGGTAACGGGCGAAACACCCGCCGCGACCGTGCGCCGGCTGCGGCTGGAAAACATCGCGCGCCAGCTTTTTTCCGACAGCAACGCCAACATCACCGCGCTCGCCCTTGAACACGGCTACGCCAGTTCACAGGCGCTCGCCAAAGCCTTTCGCGCCCATTTCGGGATGAGCGCGAGCGCGCTGCGCGCCTGCCGCGACTTTGAAAGCTGGATAGAGACGATGCAAAACAGCAAAATCGGACACCTCCTGCGCAAGAGCGGACACGCCACCAACGCCGCAAACGGCGATACTGCGCCTGTCATCAACCCACAGGAGCCAGCCATGACAAGCGATATGCAAACCACAACCCTCGCGCCGCGCACCGTCGCCTACATCCGTGTGACCGGTGAATACGGCAAAAACTACGAGCTCGCGACCAACCGCCTTTACCAATGGGCGGGCGCACATGGCCTCGCCGACGGCGAAT
>CAURAS010000258.1:0-2719 GCA_963522865.1 uncultured Cardiobacterium sp. | reverse complement strand
TCCACCCTCACCATGCAGGCGGCGCGCCTCATCTACCGCACCCCGCACACCTTCCCCGGCAAAATCCGCCAGACCCTGCGTGCCCTCCAGCTCGAAACCCACTACGACAAAGCCACCATCCTCCACTGCTACGCCAGCCTCGCGCCGATGGGCGGCAACCTCGAAGGCATCAGCAGTGGCGCCTGGTACTACTTCGGCAAGACCCCAGCGGAACTCTCGACGGGAGAAGCCGCCTGGCTCATCGCCCTGCCGCAAAATCCGAACCGCCTCGCCGATTCCGCACGGGCGCGCGCCGCACGCAACCGTGTCCTCGATCGCGCCCTGAAAAACCACATCATCAACGCCGAAACCCATCACAACGCCAGCCACGAACCGCTCGCGCCCGCGCCGCACCCCTTCCCGCAACACGCGCCGCACTACGCCGCCCTCGCCCTGAAACGCGGCGCAGCGCACACCACCCTCGACCGCGACCTGCAAACCCGCCTGGAAACCCTCCTCGCCGCCGCCGTGCAAAACCGTCCGCCGCGCAGCAACCTCGCTGCCCTCATCCTCGACAACGACAGCGGCGAAACCCGCGCCTACCTTGGCAGCGCCGCCTATCACGACAAAACCCGCCTCGGCGCGAACAACCTCCTCACCGCCATCCGCTCGCCCGGCAGCGCCCTCAAACCCTACATCACCCTCTACGCGCTCGACCACTACCGCCTGCACCCATACACCCCCATCGACGACACCCCGCTCGCGGGCGGCTACAACCCGGACAACTACGACCAAAAATACCTCGGCCGCATCACCCTCGCCGAAGCGCTGCAACGCTCGCGCAACACCCCGGCGGTGCGCCTCCTGGAGCGCATCGGGCCGGACACCTTCGCCGCCTGGCTCGAACAACACGGCCTGCACCTTATCATCCCGAATAACAGCCCGCCCAACCTCACCATTGCCTTGGGCGGCGTCGGCATCCGCGCCACCGAACTCGCCGCGCTCTACCGCAAACTCGCCAACTGCACCTACCGCCCCGAAAAGCCGGCGCCGCTCGCCAGCCAGCGCGCCTGCCTGCAAACCAGCCAAATCCTGCAACAAGTGGGTGACAGCAGCGGGCCGCTCAAATACGGCGCCGAACCCGTCGCCCTCAAAACCGGCACCGCCTACGGCTGGCGCGATCTCTGGGCGGTTGCCTACAGCCGCGACTACACCATACTCCTTTGGGGCGGCCGCGCCGACGGCGGCTACAACGACCAGCGCGCCAGCGCCGAAGCGCTCATCCCCATCATCCGGCAAATCACCGCCAGCCTGCCCAACCCGCCACGCGAATACCGCGCGCCGCAAGCCGCCTGGGACACCCGCGAAAACACCATCGCGCCGCCGCCTGCGCCCACTTTGCGCATCACCACGCCCACCGACCACGCCACCATCGAAAACCGCGGCCAGGCGATTACCCTGCAAACCGACGGCGGCGCCCCGCCCTACACCTGGCTCACCAACCGCCAACTATTGCGACAAAGCCACAGCCCGCAGACCCTGTGGCAACCGCCGGGCGACGGCGACTACGACATCGACGTCAGCGACCAACGCGGCAACCACGCGCACATCCATATCCGCCTGCAAACCCCGCCCGCACGCCCCGCCAGCACCGTGCGCCTGCAGCGGGCGCCCTGAAATTCCCAGCGTCCATTTACATACACCTGAGCGCTCGATGTGTATGTAAATGGTTTATAGCGCCACGCCTTCCTCCTGCATTTTGCCGAGCAGGGCAGCGAGACGTTTTTGCGGATCGAGCAGCGGGTCGCGGACGTGTGCCAGCATCGCTTCCGCCGATTGCGCGACCGCGTCCGGCGTCGCCTGTACCGCGCCGTGGAAGATATACGGCGGCAGGAAGGTGGTTTGCAGCAGGTGCGCGGTTTGTTGCAGCGGTTTCAGGAATTCGCTCATGGAGAAGCGGTTGTAGCCGCCTGCCTGGTAGGAGTCCGCCGGGCCGCCGGTGGAGATGACGGACAGCCATTCTTTGCCCGCAAGCGCGTTGCCGCCCGCGCCGTAGGCCCAGCCGTAGGTGAGGACGTCGTCCAGCCATTGTTTCATCAAGGGCGGCGTGCTGTACCAGTAGAAGGGATGCGCGAAGACGAGGCGGTCGTGCGCGAGGAGCACGGCCTGTTCGGCGGCAACGTCGATTTTGCCGTCCGGGTAGAGGGCGTAGAGGTTGCGCAGGGTGATACCGGCTTCGGGCGCAAGGCGCTGCGCCCAGGTGCGGTGCACGGTGGATTTGTCGAGGTGCGGGTGGAAAAGGTTGACGAGGATTTTCATGTTTGGCTCCGGGTTGGTGCATAGCGATTTTCACAAGGCGCTGTATAAGGCGCGCCGTTGAAGGCAGTGCGTTTGCTGCACGGCGACCGTACAGGGCTTTGTGGGGATTGCGATGGGCGCATGTTAGCGGTCGCGATGCGCTACGATAAGCCCCGTTTTCTTGTATGACTTGTTGCTGGAGCGCCATCAATGCGAGCAGGTGATTTTGCGGATTTTGCGATTTTTGTGGCGATTGCCGAGGCGGGCAGTCTGCGCGCGGCGGCGGCGCGCCTGGATTTGCAGCCGTCCACGGTGTCGCACGGGCTGCGCGCCCTGGAGGAACGGCTCGGCGTGCGCCTGTTTCACCGCACGACGCGCAGTGTGGCGCTGAGAACGTGTTCATTGTCTCAGCCTCTGCTGTAAACTATCGGCATGAACAGAA
>CAURAS010000257.1:0-2748 GCA_963522865.1 uncultured Cardiobacterium sp. | reverse complement strand
CGGCGCACGGCGAGCAACAACCGCCTGCGCCAATGGTGCAAAAACTACTACCTCAACCCGCAGCGGATGCGCGAATGGCGCGAACTGGTGAACCAACTGCTGCGCGACAGCCGCGAACAAAAACTGCACCTCGACAGCGCCCACCCGACCGCGCCAAAAACCGACCTGCCCGACGGCGCCAAAGGCCGGCTGGCGCTGGAAAACCCGCAACTTGAAACCCTGCACCGCGCGCTGCTCACCGGCTTTCTCGACCAAGTCGGCCTGTGGGACGAACAAAACCGCGACTACCTGCGCCCGCGCCACAGCCGCTTCAGCCTCTTTCCCGCGTCCGTCCTTGCCAAAAAACCGCCGCAGGCGGTGATGGCAGCGAGCATCGTCGAAACCCAGCGCACCTACGCCCGCACCTGCGCGCCCATCCAGCTCGCCGAACTCGAACACCTCGCCGCCCACCTCACCAAACACCAATACAACAACCCGCACTGGTCGAAAAAAGCAGGCAACGTGCTGGCCAGCCAAACCACCACCCTCTACGGCCTGCCCATCGTCGCCGGGCGCAACGTCCCCTACGCTCGCCACGACCCGGCGCTGGCGCACGAAATCTTCATCCACGACGCCCTCGTCCCCGGCGACCTCAACACCCGCCTCCGCGTCATCGCGCAAAACCGCGCGCTCATCGAAACCCTGGCCGAGCGCGAACACAAAACACGCAGCCGCGGCATCCTTGCCGACGAGTCCCAACAAGCCGCCTTCTACATGAACCGCCTGCCGGAGACGGTGCACAGCGTTGTCACCCTCGAACAATGGGCGAAACAGCACGGAGAAGCGGCGCTCGCCATGACCGAGGCCGACCTATTACTCAGCGACGAAACCGTCAGCGAAGCCGACTACCCGACCAGCCTCACCATCAATGGACAAAAACTGCGCCTCGAATACCACTTCGACCCCGGCGGCGCGGCGGATGGCATCACCGTCAACATCCCGCTGCCAGCGCTGAACGCGCTGGAGGCGCGCGCCTTCGAGCGCCTCGTGCCGGCGATGCTGCCGGCGAAAATCGAAGCGCTGCTGCGCGCCCTGCCCAAAACCTGGCGGCGCCAACTCGTCCCCATCCCCGCCTTCGCCCAGGCGGTGAGCGAACGCATCGCCGGCGACGACGCGCCGCTGCACGCTGCCATCCGCGCCGCCATCCACGCCATCAAAGGCACCGACATCCCCGAAGACGCCTTCGACGAGAGCAAAATCGACGACCACCACCGCATGAACTACCGCCTGCTCGATGCCAAAAACCAGCCGATAGCAGAGAGCCGCGACCTCGCCGCCCTGCAAGCGCAGTACAGCGACAGCGCCGCCGCCCAATTCCGCCGCCGCAGCCAAAGCCGCCACGCCGACGACGCGCCCATAACCGACTGGCAATGGGACGAACTGCCCGCGCAAGAAACCCTGCCCAACGGCATCACCGGCTACCCGGCGCTGACGCTGGAAGACGGCAACATCCGCCTGCGCCTGCACGACGACCCCGAACGCGCCGCCGCCGCGCACCACGCCGCCACGCACGCCCTGCTCGCCGACAAACTGCAAGCCAAAATCAAATACCTGCGCAAAAACCTGCCCGGCTACACGCAAATGGCGCTGCACTACCGCAAAATCGGCAGCGACAGTACCCTCGCCGACGACATCATCGCCCGCCTGCTCGAACACGTCTGCCTGGCAGGCGGCGCACCGCGGACCCGCGCCGCCTGGGAAGCGGCACTCACCCGCGGCGAGCGCGACCTCATCCCGGCGGCCAGCGAACTTGCCGCCAAACTGACGCGCATCCTCGCCGCCTACAGCGACGCCAAACAACAACTACAAAACCTCAAACAGCCCGCCATCAAAGCCGACATCGAAGCGCACCTGGAGCGCCTCATCTACCCCGCCTTCATCCGCGACAGCGACAGCCGCGACCTCGACCTCATCGACCGCGCCCTCGCCGCCACGCTAAAACGCATCGAAAAAGCGCGCCTCGACCCGCTGAAAGACCTACAACGCCAACAAGAACTCGCGCCGTGGGAAACGACCCTGCAACAGGCACTCGCCAAACACGGCATGAGCCGCGCCAGCGATGCCCCGCCGCGCGGCATGCCCGCCGCCACCCGCGCCGCGCTGCTTGACTACTGGCGACTGGTAGAAGCCTGGCGCATCCAGACCTACGCACAAGAACTGGGCAGCCCGCTCAAAACCTCGCCGAAACGCCTGCAAGAAGCGGCGGAGAAACTGCGCTGAAAAAATGGCCCGCCATCGCCTTGCCCAAGTGGCGGCATTCAGCCTTTACATTTACATACACCATGAGCGCTCAGCTGTATGTATATTTTGGCGGATTCAGCTTTCTTCGCCGTCGCGTTTTTTCTTCGCGCGCGGATGTTTTTCATCGTAAGTACGGGCGAGGTGCTGGTAGTCGAGGTGGGTGTAGATTTGCGTGGTGGCGAGGTTTTTGTGGCCGAGCAGTTCTTGCACGCTGCGCAGGTCGCCGGAGGATTGCAGGATGTGGCTGGCGAAGGTGTGGCGCAGCATGTGCGGGTGCACGTTCACCCCCGGCAGGCGCTCGGCGGCGTAGGCTTTGAGGCGCAGGGCGATGCCGCGCTCGGTCAGGCGGCCGCCGTTTTTGTTGAGAAAGAGCGCCGGTTCGCCGGCTTTTTTGAGGAGCTGGCCGCGCACCGCCTGCCAGCGGGCGAGGGCTTCGCGCGCTTTGCTGCCGATGAAGATGAGGCGCTC
>CAURAS010000256.1:0-2751 GCA_963522865.1 uncultured Cardiobacterium sp. | reverse complement strand
TGAGTGCTGCCTGGGCGCGGTCGCCGTTCGGTTGTGCCTTGAGGTAAGCGCCGAGGTAGCGGCTCGCCATGTCGTAGTTGCGCTGTGTGTAGTAGGCGTCTCCAAGCCAGTATTGGGCTTGCGCAGCTTCAGGACCGCTCGCGCCGCTGTTCAGGTACTGCTCGAAGGTGCCGATGGCGCCGTTGATGTTGCCGGCACGGTATTGGGCAAGGCCTTCTTCGAAGCTGCTGCTGCCTTCGCCGCCGCTGGTTGCGGCAGGCGCGGCTTCGCCACGGCGCGGGGTGATGACGGCAGAGACGCCGCTCGGCATGCGCGCGCCTTTGCCGACTTCTTCGAGGCGGGTTTGTAGCGCGACTTGGTCGGCTTCGACTTTTTTCAGGCGGGTGCTGAGGTCGTTAACCTGGCGCTGCGTTGCCGCGTATTGTTCCGGGTCGATGGTGGCGCAGCCGCTTGCCAGCAGTGCGAAGGCGATGAGGCTTGGGATGTGGCGCTTCATGGGGGCTCCTTAGTAAACGATGACGGCGCGGCGGTTCTTGGCGTAGTCTTCTTCGCTGGAACCGAAGGCGGCAGGGCGTTCTTCGCCGTAGCTCAGGACGCGCATTTGTTGGGGCGCGATGCCGGCGGCGACGAAGCGTTCTTTGACGGAGTAGGCGCGGCGTTCGCCGAGGCCGATGTTGTATTCGCGGGTGCCGCGTTCGTCGGTGTGGCCTTCGAGGACGACTTTGGTTTGCGGGTGGGCACGCAGGTACTTGGCATGTTCGCGGATGACGGCTTCGGAGCGGCTGTCGATGGCGCTGCTGTCGTAGGAGAAGTAGATGATGCGGTCTTTGTCCGCCGATTGTGGACCGCCGACGACGTTCACGCCGTATTGCGGGTCGTTGTAGTAGTCGCCGGTGCCAGCGCCGCCGCGGCCAAAGCTGTTGTTGTTGCCGTAGGTGGCGCCGTCGCCGTAGCCGTTGAAGCCGCCGTCTTGTCCGGGCGCGCCAGCGCCTTCGCCTTCTTCGAGGCCGTAGGGGCTGGAGCAACCGAACGCCAGCAGGGTAAAGAGGACAAGGCTAAGGGTGTGTTTGTATTTCATGGGCTTTTTGTTCCTTTTTGTTTTTGCTTCGTCAGGATGGGGTTAGGGTTGTGCGCGTTTATTTTTAGGCTGTCGTCACGCTGTTTTCGCACCGCCTTCCCATCTCTCCCCCGCTGTGCAGGGGAGGGGATTTTTAGTGGGTAAATATTTTAGGGTTGCGGGCGGGTATCCGGGCCCCAGGCCGGGTCGCGCAGGCGGCCGTTGCTGTCGGAGAGGGTCTGGGCGACGCCGCCTTTGCTGTTGATGACTTTCAGCACGGATCTGCCGCCTTCTTTGGTGGCGTAGATGATGAGCTGGCCGTTCGGGGCAAAGCTCGCGCCTTCGTCGAGGCGGCCGCTGGTGAGCGCATCGAAGCGTTTGCTGGCAAGATCGTAGGTGCCGATTTGGTAGCCGCCGCCGCTTTGGCGGGTGAGGACGAGTGAGCTGCCGTCCGGCGAGAGATCGCTGTTGGCGCTGTATCCGCTGCCGGAGACGACGCGCTCGGCGCCACCGCCATTGCGGCTCATGCGGTAGATTTGCGGGCTGCCGGAGCGGTCGGAGGTGAAGTAGATGTAGTTGCCGTCTGGCGAGAAGGCGGGTTCGGTGTCAATCGCCGCGTGGTCGGTAAGGCGGGTTTTGGCGCCGCTGGCGAGGTTTAGGAGGTAGATGTCCGGGTTGTTGTTGTCGGACTGGACGAAGGCGAGGTAGTTGCCATCGGGCGAGAAGGCCGGGGCGCTGCTGATGCCGTCTCCTTGTGCGACGACGCGGCTGCCGCCACCGATGTTCTGGATGACGACTTGTGCGTGGTGGTTGGCGTAGGTGACGAAGGCGACCGCCTGACCGTTCGGCGCCCAGGAGGGCGAGAGGATGGGTTCGTTGGAGCTGTAGATTTCGCGGCGGTTGGCGCCATCGACGTCGGAGACGAGCAGCGAGTAACGGCGCGCGCCTTTAGCACCGCCCTGTTCGAGGACGTAGGCAAGTTGGGTGCCGAAGACGCCGCGTTTGCCGGTGAGGCGGTAGAGAATCCAGTCGGCTGCCTGGTGCGCCAGTTGGCGGGCGTCGGCGTCGCGCAGGTTTTCGTTGGCGAGCTGGGAAGCGCTGTTGACGTCGTTCAGGACGAATTGGCCGGCGTTACCGCCCTGCATCATGCCCATGACGACGTAGTCGGCGCCCGCCTGTTTCCATGCGGGATATTGGAGGGCGGCGGGTGATGCGGGGTTTTCCGGGAAGGATTTGGGGTCAAGCGGCTGGAACAGTCCGGTTTTGTGCAGGTCGCTGGCGATGATGTAGTCCATCTTCACGCCCGGGTCGCCCTGTACCGGCAGGATGGCGATCGGTCGTGCCGCCACTTGTGCGCCGGAGACGTTTACTTCTACCTGTGCGTGTGCCGCCGTCCACGGCAGCAGGAGGCAAAGGCCAAGCACTTTCCATTTTTGGTTTGTTTTCATGTGGGTTCACCTTTTGGTTGTTAATGCGAGGAGCGCGGCATTTTAACAGTTTTGCCGCAGGGTTGCGGGCGTTTCCGCCAGAATGTCGCGCGGGAACAGGGTCATGGGTCAAATTTGGTAATGATGCCGTCTGAGACGAGTGCATCGACTGCACCGGGGTGTTTCGGCATCGGCAACGGCGAGGCGTCGTGGACGGCACGCAGTGCGGCGTCGTCAAACAGTTTGTAGCCGCTGCTTTGTTTGATG
>CAURAS010000255.1:0-2752 GCA_963522865.1 uncultured Cardiobacterium sp. | reverse complement strand
ACGGCATCAACATGACCCGCATCGAATCGCGGCCAAGCAAACAGGGCATCTGGGAGTACATCTTCTTCATCGACCTCGACGGCCACCAGAGCGACCCCAAAATGCAACCCCTGCTCGCCGAAATTGAAAACAGCGCCAGCCTCTTCCGCGTACTCGGTAGCTACCCGCAGGCGGTGCTGAAATGAACACCAAACAGCGCCCTCTCTTTGCGGAGGGTTCAAGAGCAGCGGCAAATAATCCATAAGCCGGCGCAAGCCAACAATGCCCCACACCATTTGCCATTTACATACACCTGAGCGCTCGATGTGTATGTAAACGGGGCGCTCATAAAAAAACGGCTCATCATGAGCCGTTTTTTCTTGCTTCAGGCGTTTATTCCAGCGCCGCTTTCGCCGCTTCGTGTCCCTGTGCGGCGGCTTTTTCAAACCAGGCGCGGGCTTGTGCCGGGTCGGCAGCGATGCCCAGGCCTTCGCGGTACAGCACGCCCAGCTGGTATTGCGCGTCGGCGTCGCCTGCGGTGGCGGCTTTTTCCCATTGGCGTCGCGCGGTTTCGTAGTATTGTCCGGCTTTGTTGCGGTCATGGGCGTCGTCGTAGAGGCGGCCGAGTTTGTAGGCGGCTTCAGCGTAACCTTGTGCGGCGGCTTTTTCGTACCATTTTTTTGCTTCCGCGAGGTTTTGCGCGGCGGCGTAGTGCTGGCCGAGGCGGTATTGTGCGCTAGCGTCGCCGTGTTCGGCCTGGGTTTGCAGTTTGGCGGTTGCCGGGGTTTGGGCGTTGATGGCGGCAAGGACGCTCAGGGCAAAGTCGGGGATGGTCTGCGTGGGCGCGGGTTCGGCGCCGGGCGGCGGTAATGGCAATGGCGGCGGTGGGCGGCGTACCGGGCTGCGCGGTTCGGGCGGGGTTTCGCGTTGGCGCAGGTGCTGGCTCAGGATGGCTTCGAGGTTGGCCGGAGCGACGAAGCCGGGGATGAGGGTGCCGTCTTCGAGGATAACCGACGGCGTGCTGGCAATGCCCATTTGCAGGCCGGTGGCGAAGTGGTCGCGGATGATGTTGGTGCAGTCGCCACGCGAGTTGGGCAGCGGTTGGTCGGTTTCGGCGAGCAGCAACGCGCTCAGGCGGTCGGGCGAGCACCAGACTTGCGACATGCGCAGCGCGGCGATGGATTCGGGGCCGCTGCGCGGGAAGGCGAGGTAGCGGATGGCGATGCCGCGCTGGGTGTATTCGAGGATGTTTTGTTGCATGACGCGGCAGTAGGGGCAATCGACGTCGATGAAGACGGTTACTTGGTACTGCGGGGCGTTCGGCATGACGCTGATCATGGTTTTCGGGTCAATCTGCGTCAGCGCCTTGGCGCGCTCGGAGGCGCGGAAGGCTTCGGTAACGTTGTTCTGCGTTTGCAGGTCAATCATTTCGCCCTGCATGACGTAGCGGCCGTCAGCGCTGATGTAGAAGACTTCCGTCCCCTGCGCGAACTGGTACAGACCGGGGATGGGCGATTCTTCTGCGTTGCTCATCACGCGCGGGTCAAAGACCGATTTCGCCAGTTCCATGTTGGGCGAGGCGGCGTGCGCGAGGGGGATCGCGGCGGTGAGCAGGCAAAGCAGGGGGCGCATAGGGGGCAGGTTATCCGGGAAATTACAGAGGTGTATCTTACCGACAACAACACCACGGTTTCATGACGATGCGCGGGTTATTACCGTAACGTCATGCGCGTGGATGGTGCGCGGCAAAGACTTTCGCCAGCCGCGCCTCGGCGACGTGCGTGTAAATCTGCGTGGTGGAAAGGTTGCTGTGGCCAAGCAGCATTTGCACGACGCGCAGGTCGGCGCCGTGATTGACGAGATGCGTGGCAAAGGCATGGCGCAGGGTGTGCGGCGAGACGGCGGTGCGGATGCCTACCTGGATCGCGTAATCGTGAATGTATTGCCAGAAGGTGCGGCGGTTCATCGCCCCGCCGCGCGCACTGATGAACAGCACATCGCTCACCCGCCCGTTGAGCAGCACCGGACGCGCCTCGCGACAATAACGCGCGACCATCTCCGCCGCCTGTTCGCCCATCGGCACGAGGCGTTCCTTGTCGCCCTTGCCGCGCACGCGCAGCACCGCTTCCTGCAAAAAAACCGCCGCCAGCGGCAGGCCAACCAGCTCACTCACCCGCAAACCGCAGGCGTAGAGCAGCTCCAGCATCGCCGCATCGCGCAAGCCTTCCGGCGAAGCGGTGTCGGGCGCGGCGAGCAGGCGTTCTACCTCCGCCTCGGACAAACCGCGCGGCAACGGTTTCTCATGGCGCACCGCTTCCAGAAGCGCCGCCGGATTATCGGCGCGCAGCTCCTCCTCCACCATCCAGGCAAAAAAACGGCGCAACGACACCCGCATCCGCGCCAGCGACGACGGCTTGCGCTGCAAATCCAGCAACTGCGCCAGCACCGCCTGCACATCCGCCGTCGAAAACCCCGGCAGCGGCTTCTCGCATAGCCGCTCCGCCAGCTGCAAATCGCAGCGGTACGACGCCACCGACGCCTCCGCCAGCCCCGCTTCCAGCAACATCGCCTCACAAAAGCGCTCAATCATGGCAAACCCCCGCTAAAATAGCCTCATATTTCAATTCGCAGGACAGCAAGACGTCGTCCTGAACCATCACTGTAGCGCCCGACAGCGGCGCAATACAACCCATGAAAAAACAGACAATATATTACACAGCCCTGCTGCCGCTTATCGCCGCCGCCCTCCTCGCCAGCGCCTGGTGGAGCCTGC
>CAURAS010000254.1:0-2775 GCA_963522865.1 uncultured Cardiobacterium sp. | reverse complement strand
ATGATGCCGGGGGCGATGCCGTAGGAGCCGTCGGACGGGACGCCCATGCTGACCCAGTCGTCGCCGTTCGTGCCGTGCGCCCAAGTGCGCATGTGGTCAATCGCGGCGGAGGCGGCGGAGGCAGCAGAAGACGCGCCGCGCGCCTTGATAATGGCGGCACCGCGCTGTTGCACGACGGGGATGAAGGTGTCTTTGTACCAGCCGTCTTCAACCAGTCCTTTGGCGGGTTTGCCCTGCACGGTGGCGTGGCTGATGTCCGGGTATTGGGTGGAGGAGTGGTTGCCCCAGATGGTCATCTTGGCGATATCGGTGCTGTGCGTGCCGGTTTTCTCGGCGAGTTGCGACAGCGCGCGGTTGTGGTCAAGGCGGGTCATCGCCGTGAAGTTGCGCGGGTTGAGGTCGGGCGCGGCGGCTTGGGCGATAAGCGCGTTGGTGTTCGCCGGGTTGCCGACCACCAGCACTTTGACGTTGCGCGAGGCGTGGTCGTTCAGCGCCTTGCCTTGCGGGCCAAAGATAGCGCCGTTTGCAGCAAGCAGGTCTTTACGCTCCATGCCGGGGCCGCGCGGACGGGCGCCGACGAGCAGCGCGTAATCGCAGCCCTTGAAAGCGACGTTGACATCATCTGTGGTGACAAGACCGCGCAGCAGCGGGAACGCGCAGTCGTTGAGTTCCATGGCAACGCCCTTGAGTGCGTCCAGCGCCGGGGTGATTTCCAGCAGTTGCAGGATGACCGGCTGATCCGGGCCAAGCATGTCGCCCGCAGCAACGCGGAAGGCCAGCGCATAGCCGATATTGCCGGCAGCGCCGGTGATGGTGACACGAACGGGGTTTTTCATGAGGAATCTCCTGTATGTTTTGAGGAATTTTGGGGAAAATAATTATAGCAGGGGTAGCTTCTTTTCTGAAAATTAATGTTAGAATGTGTCCGTCTTTTTAGATAAGGAATTCAGCCGTGAAATCAATAACCCCTTTATTAGCCGTTGTAATATCAGCATGTTGTGTACCTTCTTGGGCACAAGACAGCAAACCCGCAGATGCTGCGGACGATCGTCCACCGGAAATCTACACCAACCCCAACGCGCAACCGCAGCAAGTTTTTTATAAGTGGTATGTGGGTGGCAAGGCGCATTACGGCAAATACGTACCGCGCGGTGTGAGTAACTACACCAAAGTAAACGCGCAGGGGATGCAGGTCAACGAACGCCCGAACAACGATAGCGTCACCGTTCTCAGACCAATGCGTCCGGAAGTACCAGCAGCCAATTCTGACAATCCGGCAGTGAAAAAAGCGGCAAACGGTCAACCGCAACCCCTCCCAGAAGGCACCATCACCCGGGAAAAACGCTGCGAAACTGCGCAGACCAACCTCAAAACCATCAGCGAGAAAAAGAATATCTTTGAAGAAGACGCTTCTGGTAACCTCATCCCGCTGACGACCGAAGAGATCGAAAAACGTCGCCAACAAGCGCAAAACGACGCCGAACACTTCTGCGGCCCTGCCCCGGCAGCGCAATAATTCCCTGACATTGAGGATTTTTGAGCCCCATGCGCCTCTCCCGATTCTGGCTGACCACGCAAAAAGAAACCCCGGCGGATGCAGAAGTCATCAGCCACCAGTTAATGCTGCGCGCCGGCATGATCCGGCAGAACGCGCTTGGCGTCTATTCCTGGCTGCCGCTGGGACTGCGCGTCTTGCGCAAAGTTGAGCAGATTATCCGCGAAGAAATGAACCGCGCCGGCTCGCTGGAGCTGCTGATGCCGGGCGTACAGCCGGGCGAACTCTGGCAAGAATCGGGACGCTGGCAGGATTACGGCCCGGAACTGCTGCGCTTCCTTGACCGGCACGAGCGCGAATACTGCCTGGGGCCGACGCACGAAGAAGTCATCACCGACCTGATGCGCCGCGATCTCTCCAGCTACAAACAGCTGCCGCTGAACGTTTACCAAATCCAGACCAAATTCCGCGATGAAATCCGGCCGCGCTTCGGCGTGATGCGCGGACGCGAATTCCTGATGAAAGACGCCTACAGCTTCCACCTTGACGAAGCGAGCTTGCAGGCGACCTATCAGGACATGTACGACGCTTACTGCCGCATCTTCGACCGCCTCGGCCTCGATTACCGCCCGGTACTGGCGGACAACGGCTCCATCGGCGGCACCGGCTCGCACGAATTCCACGTGCTGGCGGCGACCGGCGAAGACGCCATCGTCTTCTCCAGCGGCGGCAGTTACGCCGCCAACCTTGAAAAAGCTGAAGCCTTGCGCCCAAGCGCACCGCGCCCGGCGCCGACCGCAGCCATGGAAAAACGGCCAACGCCGGATTGCAAAAACATCGCCGCGCTCGTCGAAAAACACGACGTGCCGATAGAGCGCACCATCAAAACCCTGATGGTAGCCGGTGCTGAAGGCGGTGTCGTCGCCCTCATCATTCGCGGCGACCACGAACTGAACGCCATCAAGGCCGAACACCTGCCCGAAGTCGCCGCGCCCTTGCGCATGGCAGACGAAGCCGAAATCCGCGCGGCCATGGGTGCAGGCGCAGGCTCGCTCGGTCCGGTCGGGGCGAACGTGCCGGTCATCGTTGATTACGCTGCCGCCCACATCGCCGACTTCGCCGCTGGTGCCAACGAAGACGACTACCACTACTTCAACATCAACTGGGAGCGCGACGTCCCGCTCGGCAAAATCGCCGACCTGCGTAACATCGTCGAAGGCGACCTCGCCCCGGACGGCAGCGGCACGCTCGCCATCCGCCGCGGCATCGAAGTCGGCCAC
>CAURAS010000253.1:0-2793 GCA_963522865.1 uncultured Cardiobacterium sp. | reverse complement strand
GCGGCGTTGTTGGTGATGATTTCGGTGGTGATGAGCGTCATGAAGTAAATGCCGGCGAAGGCGATGAAGACGCTTTTGTCTTGGAAGACGTGGTGGATGAAGGCACCGATGAGTTGCGCCGCGCCGGTGTTGTCCATCGCTTTGGCAATGGCAATCGCCGAGCCGATGATGACGATAAGTTCAAACGGGATGCGCCGCCGCAGTTCGCCGAGGCTGGTGTAGCCCGCGAGCAGGTAGGCGCCGAGGAGCAGTAGCAGGCCGTGCAGGAGCGGTAGCAGGTTCAGCGTTTCCAGCAGCACGGCGAGGAAAAATCCGGCAATGGCGCGGTTGCCCTGACGGTTGGTGAGGCGCGGCGGGGTGTAGCTGGTGCTTAGGATGTGGAAGTGTTTTTCCAGATCGGCCTGCACCGCGAAATGGCTCCCGACGGCGAGGATGAGGCTGTCGCCGACGTAAAGTACGGTGCGGCCGAGGTGGCCGGTGAGGCGTTTGTTGCCGCGACGGATGGCGACTACGCCCGCGTTGAAGCGGCCACGGAAGTCGATTTCTTGTAGGGTTTTATAGACGAGGTCGGATTCGTGCGCGATGACCGCTTCGACGAGGTTGCTGGCGAGCAGGTCGCTGGCGTGTTCACCAAGGATTTTCAGGCCGCGAAAGGCTTGCAGGCCGCCAATATGCTCAATCGAGCCGCTGAAAACGAGCTGGTCGCCGGGGCGGATGCGCACTTCCGGGCGCACCGGCGAGATGAGGTAGTTGTCGCGCTGAATTTCCACGAGATAGAGGTCATCGAGCCGCTTCAGGCCGCTGTCGGCGACGCTTTTGCCGGCGATGTCCGCCTCCGCCAGCACTTCGACGGTGAGGAAATAGGTATTTTTGATGTCCTGACTGCTGTTGCTGTTCACCGGCAGGACGCGCATCCGCCAGTACAGCACGGCAAGGCAGGCGACCGCGACCGGAATACCGACGGCGCTGAACTGAAACATGTGCAGCGGCGGCAGTCCGGCGCTGGTAACGAAGGAATTGACGACGAGGTTGGTGGAAGTGCCGATCAGCGTAGTGATGCCGCCGAGAATGGAGGCGTAAGAGAGCGGGATGAGCAGGCGCGACGGCGCGATTTTCTGCTGACGGGTGAGGGTGACGAGAAAAGTGGAGACGACGGCGGTGTTGTTCATGAAAGCCGAGAGCAGCGTGCTGATGCCGGTCAGGCGGATGAAGGCGTGCTTTTCGTCGCCGACGAGGATTTTGTTGGAGAGGCGGTGCAACAGCGGCGAGCGCTCAATCACCGCGGACACCAGCAAAAGCACCACCAGCGTCGCCAGCGCCGGATTGGTAAAACTGGCGAGAAACGCCTCGGTACTGACAATGCCGCCGAGCATGAAGGCGACGGCGACGGTAAAAAAAGCGACGGCAGGGGCAACGCGACCACTGGCGAGCGCGAGCAGGAGCAGCGGCAGGGTGAGCAGTACGATCCAGTCCACGGGATTTCCTCGCTTGATGTAGGGCGGGCAATATTAACAGCCTGCGCGGCGGCAGGGGTAACAACCGCGCGGCAATGGCGCCCTTTTGCCGGGGCGCTGGTCCTGTGGACGTACGCAGGTCGGTTGCCTCGCCCTGTAGGAGCGCCACCCGATAAATCCAGGCCTATTTGCTGTTTACATACACCTGAGCGCTCGAAGTGTATGTAAATGACGAAAGAGGGGTACGGAAAGCCCGATTTGCGCCGATTCGCCCCCGCCCGTGAGAGCGTACCGGGGAAGGGGGCAGCCATCATGCGCGCGGCGAACGACTCGTAAACAGCGCCTAGAAAGGCGCATCCACCGCCAGCCGCTTGCCCGCGTCGCTGCTTTGCTGCGCCAGTTCCGTCAAATAAATTACCCGCAGCGCATCCGCTGCCGTGACCGCAAGCGGCGCTTCCCCACGCAGGGCAGCGGCGACATTGCGGTAGTAGGCGGCAAAATCGCCGCGTAGCGACGGCACAGCGCGGGCGTTGCCGTCCGGCGTGTACAACGTGCCGAACTGTGCCGCCGCTTCCAGCCCGTAAGCGGCATCGCGCGGACTCATCCCCGCTTTCAACTGCGCTTCCTGCACGTCCAGCCCGAATTTGACGAAATTGCCACCATCGCCCTCAACACGAAAACGCGCGACCGGCGCGCAGGCATAGGGCGAGGTGTGCAGCACCACCTCAAAATCGGGGTAATGCAGCTGCACGTGTGCATAATCCACCGTCTGGCTGCCCGGCCGCAGCGCGCGGCAGTTGCCCGTTACCGCCTGCGGCAGACCGAACAGCGTCAGTGCCTGATCCAGCAAATGCGCGCCGAGGTCGTACCAAATGCCCGCGCCGACGCCGGGGTTCTCACGCCAGCGGTCGCGCACTTCGGGGCGGAAGCGGTCCCAGCGCGACTCAAAAAAGCGCAACGCGCCCAGCTCGCCACGCGCCAAAAGCGCTTGCAGCGTCAAAAAATCGCTGTCCCAGCGGCGATTGTGAAATACAGACAGCAACCGCCCGGCACGTTCGGCGCGCGCCATCAATTCGCGCCCCTCGGCGACGGTGTTCACCATCGGCTTTTCCAGCACCACATGCCGCCCGGCGGCGAGACATTGCGCGGCAAGCGAAAAATGCACCGCATTCGGCGCGGTAATGACCACCAGTTCCGCATCAGATTGCGCCAGCATCGTCGCCGCGTCGGGGAATTGCGCCACCGCAATATCCGGCTGCGGGCAGCTGCTCACCAGCGCGGCGAGGCGGAAATCATCGCTCGCGGCGATGAGCGGCAAATGAAAAGTGCGGGCGGACAT
>CAURAS010000252.1:0-2816 GCA_963522865.1 uncultured Cardiobacterium sp. | reverse complement strand
ACCGCCCGCTGCGCCCGCTCTTCCCCGAAGGCTTCTTCAACGAAGTACAAGTCATCGCCAGCGTCATGTCGGTCAACCCCGACGTCAACCCGGACATCCCGGCGATGATTGGCGCCTCCGCTGCCATTGCCCTCTCCGGCGTACCGTTCAACGGCCCGATTGGTGCCGCCCGCGTTGGCTACAAAAACGGCGCTTACCTGCTCAACCCGTCCGACAAAGAACTGCAAACCTCCGACCTGGACCTCGTCGTCGCCGGTACCGAAGGCGCAGTACTGATGGTCGAATCACAGGCGAACGAACTGCCGGAAGACGTCATGCTCGGCGCCGTCATGTACGGTCATGAACAAATGCAGGTCGTCATCAACGCCATCCGCGAACTGGCCGCCAAAGCAGGCAAACCCGCCTGGGACTGGCAACCCGCACCCGCTGACGAAGCACTCATCGCCAAGGTGCGCGAACTGGCACATGACAAACTCGTCGCCGCCTACCAAATTGCCGACAAACAAGAACGTCAGGCGGCCGTCGCTGCCGTCCACGAAGCCGCACAGGCCGCCTTGGTCAGCGAAGACGGTTGGAACGCTACCGCCGTTGGCAACACCGTACACGACCTCGAATACCGCGTCGTGCGCGACCGCATCCTTGCCAAAGAACCGCGCATTGACGGTCGCGATACCGTTACCGTGCGCCCGATTACCATCCGCACCGGCGTCCTGCCGCGCGTGCACGGTTCCGCCCTCTTTACCCGTGGCGAAACCCAAGCGCTGGTCGTCGCCACCCTCGGCACCGGTCGTGATGCACAAATCATCGACGCGCTGACCGGCGAATACCGCGACATCTTCATGTTGCACTACAACTTCCCACCGTTCAGCGTCGGCGAAACCGGCCGCGTCGGCTCGCCCAAGCGCCGCGAAATCGGCCACGGACGCCTCGCGCGTCGCGGCGTTACCGCCATCCTGCCGCAAGAAAGCG
Source organism: uncultured Cardiobacterium sp. (assembly GCA_963522865.1). GTDB lineage: Bacteria > Pseudomonadota > Gammaproteobacteria > Cardiobacteriales > Cardiobacteriaceae > Cardiobacterium. The sequence goes on along the minus strand of CAURAS010000252.1, from coordinate 1,847 downwards.
TCTTCCCCTACACCATCCGCGTCGTCTCCGAAATCACCGAATCCAACGGTTCCAGCTCGATGGCCTCCGTCTGCGGCACCAGCCTCGCGCTGATGGACGCCGGCGTGCCGGTGAAAACCCCGGTGGCAGGCATTGCCATGGGCCTGGTCAAAGAAGGCGAACGCTTCACCGTCCTCTCCGACATCCTCGGTGACGAAGACCACCTGGGCGACATGGACTTCAAAGTCGCCGGTTCCGCCAATGGCGTTACCGCCCTGCAGATGGACATCAAAATTGACGGCATCACCCGTGAAATCATGGAACAGGCGCTGACCCAGGCCAAAGCTGGGCGCCTGCACATCCTTGACATCATGAACCAGGCGATTGCCAAACCGCGTGCTGAAATCTCCGAATACGCGCCGCGCTTCACCACCCTGCGCATTGACGTCGAAAAAATCAAAGACGTCATCGGCAAAGGTGGCGCGACCATTCGCAGCATCACCGAAACTACCGGCACTACCATCGAAATCGAAGATGACGGCACCATCAAAATCGCCGCCGTAGACAAAACCGCCGCTGACGACGCGCGCCGCATCATCGAAGAAATCACCGCTGAGCCGGAAATTGGCCGCATCTACGACGCCAAAGTTGTGAAAATCACTGACTTCGGTGCGTTTGTCGCTTTCCTCCCCGGTAAAGAAGGATTGGTACACGTCTCACAAATCGCCGAACACCGCGTCAACAACGTCGAAGACGAACTCAGCGTTGGCCAGGAAGTCAAAGTCAAACTGCTGGAAATTGACCGCCAGGGTCGCGTCAGACTTTCTATCAAAGAGGCCAAAAATCCGCTATAATTCGCGCCCGTTTTAACCCGACCAAACCGGAGAGATGGCAGAGTGGTCGAATGCGCACGCCTGGAAAGTGTGTATACGTTAATAGCGTATCGGGGGTTCGAATCCCCCTCTCTCCGCCACTATTACCAACCGCCCGCACAGGGCGGTTTTTTTTCAGCGCTGATTATGCTTCGCACCAACCGCCTCCTTTCCCTGCTGCAGCACCTGCGACAAAGCCGCCAAGCCATCACCGCACAAGAACTGGCGGGTGTCTTTGGTGTCAGCCTGCGTACCATCTATCGCGACATCGAAACGCTGCGCCAGCAGGGCGCGGACATCCGCGGCGAAGCGGGCATCGGCTTCATCCTGCACAAAACTGATTTTCTTTTGCCGCCGCTGATGTTCAATGAAGATGAAATTGAAGCGCTGGTTTTCGGCGTCCGCTCCGTCATTGTTCAGGGCGACGGCGCGTTGGTCAGCGCCGCACGCAGCCTGCTTGGCAAAATTCATGATGCCCTGCCGCCAAAATGGTCGGCACGTCTTGCGACACAAGCGCTTTATCCGTTGAGCGGCAAGAAAAACAGCGGCTATAGCGCGAGCGAACTTCAAGTTCTCGCGCAAATCCGTCACGCCCTGCGCGAGCAACATAAACTCCATTTCCGTTACACCAACGCCAGCGGACATAGCAGTGAGCGCACGGTCTGGCCGCTTGCCATCGGCTATTTTGAGGATTCGCGCCTGCTCGCCGCCTGGTGCGAACTGCGTCAGGATTTTCGTCATTTTCGTTGCGACCGCATACAGGACGCGAAAACGGGCGAAGCCTACCCACGACCGCAGGCGCTGCTCCTCAAGCAATGGCAGGCACAGGAAAAGGTGGATTTGCTACGGATTTACGGATTTTGAGCGAGGCGGCAGCGGGCGGGCAATGTGTTTATTGCGGGCGTGTGGGCCTGCTGTCGAGGAACCAGCGCAGGGCGCCGATCATGCCGGCGCGGTTGCCGAGGCTGGCGCAGCGGATGTTTTTCGGCATGAAGT
>CAURAS010000251.1:0-2833 GCA_963522865.1 uncultured Cardiobacterium sp. | reverse complement strand
TAATCTTTAGCGATTCTTTCACACGGGAGCAACACATGAGCACAGAAAAACACACCGCCCTTTACGGCTGGCACGTCGCCCGCGGCGCGAAAATCGTCCCCTTCGCGGGCTACGCGATGCCGGTGCAGTATGAGGAAGGTATCGTCAAGGAGCATCTCTGGACGCGCGAGCACGCCGGATTGTTCGACGTTTCGCATATGGGGCAGGTGCTGGTGCGTGGCGCGGACGTCGCCGCCAGTCTGGAACGCCTCTTGCCGGTGGATTTGCAGGGGCTTGCCGTCGGCCAGCAGCGTTATGCGCTGTTGATGAACGCGCAGGGCGGGATTGATGATGATTTGATGCTGACGCGGCGCGCGGGCGATTTTTACGTCGTCGTCAATGCCGCCTGCAAGGATGCCGATTTCGCCAAGCTGCAAGCGGGGCTGCCGGATTGCGAGGTTTCCTGGTGGCAGGCGCGCTCCCTGCTCGCCCTGCAAGGGCCGGAAGCGGTGGACGTGCTGGCGGCGATTGAGCCGGCGGTGCGCGATCTGACTTTCATGCACGGCGGCGAGTTCACCCTGCTCGGCATCCCGTGCTGGGTCAGCCGCAGCGGCTACACCGGCGAGGATGGCTATGAGATTTCCGTGCCGGACGACCGCGCCGCCGTACTCGCCGATTTGCTCTGCAAAGACCCGCGTGTCAAGCCCGTCGGCCTCGGCGCGCGCGACAGCCTGCGCCTCGAAGCCGGCCTCTGCCTCTATGGCAACGACATCGACACGACCACCACGCCGGTTGAAGCCAGCCTCATCTGGGCGATTCAGAAAGTGCGCCGTCCCGGCGGCGAACGCGCGGGCGGTTATCCGGGCGCGGACATCGTCGGCCAGCAGATTGAAAACGGCGCGCCGCGCAAGCGTGTCGGCCTCGCCATTGAAGGCCGCGCCCCGGTACGCGCTCACACCGAGCTCTATCTGGGCGAGGAAAAAGTCGGCGAGGTGACGAGTGGCGGCTTCGGCGCGACGCTGAACGCACCGATCGCGATGGGCTACGTGCAGGCCGCACACGCCGCCGTCGGCACCAAACTCGCCGCGAAAGTGCGCGGCAAGGATGTGGCGGTGGAAATTGTCGCCATGCCGTTTGTGAAGAAGGATTACAAGAAATAAGAACAGGGCGGGGTAACCCGCCCTTTTTGCGTGGTGATAGAAATGGTGACTACAGAAGCAGATAGCGCAAAACGCCGCATGGAAATGACTTTGCAGATACTGAAAATGGAGGAACGCATGCTGGATGCGATGATGAACCGGCTTGCCGCTGAATGGGATGATTCCCGCATAACAGAGAGAAATACTTTTTGGACGCTATTCTTCTATCCCTTCATGATGGGTGTTTTGACTTTCTCGGCGATGCTCGGCATCGCGTTTGCCTTCGTCAAATGGGTTGGATAAAAACTTTGTTGCTCGTTATAGGGGGCGCCTTGGCGCCCCCCATGCCGGTCATTAGGGATACGATCGGTGAAAAGAGGAAGTGGACGGTACGTCAAGGCGTGCTCTATGGTGACTGATATTCCGATAGTCCGGTGGGTCAAGCCCCACCCTACAAACGGGTTTACATACACCTGAGCGCTCATCGTGTATGTAAGCGCGCTAGCGGGTGCGGCAACACGGCTTGCCCACGAACCCCACCTCAGCCCTCCCCTACGGGGGAAGGGGCCGTTCGGATGATAATTCGGAATGCGTAGGTGGGGCTTGCCCCACCACAGCACGCCCAACACTAACGGTGGGTCAAGACCCACCCTACAAACGGATTTACATACACCTGAGCGCTCATAGTGTATGTAAACGCGCCAGCGGATGCGGCAACACGGCTTGCCCACGAACCCCACCCCTGCTCTCCCCCACGGGGGGAGAGGGTTGTTCGGATGACTGTTCGGCTAATGTAAGATGGCGATAGACGCTCATTTGTGGTCTCCTGCAAGGTTTTGAAGTTTTTTGCAGTATCGCTTATGGACGTCTTTTTTTGTTGCTGTTGCACTTGGATTGTAAATTCGCCCATCTCATCCACAAAACCGGTAGCATGACTGCCGCTGCCTGCCTCTCGTGCAGGACAGCCATAATTCTGCAAAGACTTTAGGAGAAATCATGAAAAAAACCCTGCTGCCCCTCGCCCTCGTCGCCGCCGCCTTTGCTCAGGCGCACGACCACGGCAGTGCCAAGCCCGCCGACAAAACTCTCACCGTCGCCATCAAACTGCTCGACGGCGACAAGGCCGCAGGCGAAGTCATCATCCGCGAAAGCAAATACGGCCTCGTCTTCACCCCCGCGCTGCACGATTTGCCCGCTGGCCTGCACGGCTTTCACATCCACGAACACCCCAGCTGTGCGGCGGGCGAGAAAGACGGCAAAAGCGTTCTGGGGCTTGCCGCCGGCGGCCATTGGGATCCGCACCATGCCGCGCGCCACGGCCAGCCGTGGGAAGACGACACCGACCTCGGCAACCTGCCGGTGCTGTACGCCGATGCTGACGGCAACGCCAGCGTCCCCGTCCTCGCGCCGCGCCTGAAAACACTGGATGAGATTAAAGGACACGCGCTCATCATCCACGTTGGCGGCGACAACTACGCCGAACATCCGGCGCCGCTTGGCGGTGGTGGCGATCGTCTCGCCTGCGGCATCATCCCATAAAATCTGCACAGAACCGCCCTGCGGGGCGGTTTCCCCACCTGCCATGCACCTCAACACCGACGGCTGGCTGAACTGCGCCGAACGCTGCGCCAGCCCGCATTACAACGCCCGCCCCGATGCAGACGACATCAGCCTGCTCGTCATCCACAACATCAGCCTGCCGCCGCAGGAATACG
>CAURAS010000250.1:0-2841 GCA_963522865.1 uncultured Cardiobacterium sp. | reverse complement strand
TGAGCCTGAAACGGAACCTGGACTACCTGTTTACCTTCGAAGCGCACTCCGCTTTGGGCATCCACAACACCACCAATCTGCTGGACGGACGGTTTGCCGACTTAAAGCGCAAATTGGGGTGTCATCACGGGATGAAAATGGAGAATAAAGTAATGTTTATAAAGGATTATTCCTCATCATCAGATGGCGAATAGCTCCTTTTTTGTCCAATACGCCAGGATTGCTATACATACACTACGAGCGCTCAGCTGTATGTATATTTTCCTGTAGTAAGAAAAAGCCGGAGCAACGCCCCGGCTTTTCTTTTGACCGTGCCTTACAGCACCAGTTTTGCAAATGCCAGACCGAGCGCGAGGCTGAATGCCAGGCTCAACAAGCCCGGTATCATGAAGCTGTGGTTGAGGATATAGCGACCGATGCGGGTTGTGCCGGTGGTATCGAAGTCGATGGAGGCGATGATCGGGCCGTAGTTCGGGATGAAGAAGTAGCCGTTTACCGCGACGAAGGTGCCGACCATGATTTCCGGCGGGATGCCGAGCGAGACGCCGAGCGGGAACAGGGTGGCGACGGTCGCGCCCTGGCTGTTGACCAGCACGGAGAAGGCGAACAGCGCGAAAGCGAATGTCCACGGCGCGGTTTCGACCAGGCCGGAGACCAGCGTTTTCAGTTCTTCGAGGTGGGCATGGAAGAGCGTGTCGCCAAGCCAGGCAACGCCGAAAATGGCCATTGCCGCGCGCATCCCGGCGTGGAAGACCGAGCCACGGGTAATGGCGGTGCCGTCCGGTTTGCAGAGCATGATGATGAGCGCACCGGCGGTGAGCATGATGATTTCAATGGTGTGCGGCATGGTGAGCACTTTCATCGTACCGTCTGCCTGGGCAAAAGAAGGACGGAAGTCGTTGGACGAGCCGAGGATAACGACGAGGATGGCGGCAAAGATGAAGATGGAGAGGGAGATTTTCGCCGAACGTTCGCCCGCGCCGCTTTCCATTTCGCTTTCAGAGACCTGGGCGGCAAAGATTTCCTGATAGGCCGGGTCTTTCAGGCGACGCTGGTATTCCGGGTCGTCCTTCAGCTCCTTGCCCATCATATTGACGAAGATACAGGCGATGGCGATACCAATCACCGTGGACGGCACGGTCACCATCAGAATTTGTCCGATGCTGAGATGGTACGGCGTGAGGATGGATACGGCAGAGGTGACGGCTGCGGCAATCGGGCTGGCGACGATGGAGAATTGCGAGGCAATAACCGCCATTGACAGCGGGCGTTCCGGGCGGATGCCGTTGCGGCGCGCCACTTCGGCAATCACCGGCAGTACGGAATAGGCAACGTGGCCGGTTCCGGCGAAGATGGTGAAGATATAGGTGACGGCGGGCGCCATGAAGGTGATGTATTTCGGATTTTTGCGCAGGATGCGGGTCGCCGCCTTGACCATCAGGTCGAGACCGCCGGCGGCCTGCATCGCCGATGCGGCGGCAACAACGGCCATCATCATCAGCATGACGTCAATCGGCGGGCTGGTTGGCTCCAGACCAAAGCCGAAGGTGAGGATGGCAAGACCGAGGCCGCCGAACACACCGAGGCCGATCCCGCCCGCTTGTGCACCGAGCAGGATACACGCCAGCACGATGATGAACTGTATGAGGAATAGTCCAGACATAAAATGCTCCAAATTTGTGAGTAATCAACCGGTTCAGACGACGCGAGCGGATGCATTGACGCATCCTGACAGCCGCCGCACAACGGGCGGGGTGCCTGCGTCCACTGACGACAATCACTAAGGGATTTCCGCTTGATTCAGCAAGGAAAAGTGACAAAGCGGCTAATTCGTTAATAATTATCCACGGGCATTGTAGTACAGATTGCGCAGCGGTAACACCACAAAATCCACATTGTTTTACGGGACCTGTAATTTTTGATTTTAATTCATATAATCCAATCTGTTGCGCAACCAAATACAGGAACAAGGAATAGCTTTTAGAGGACAAGAAATGTGTTTTTTTGTGCTTATTATGAGTTTACACCTATTTTTTATCGCATTATTTAGGTAAAAAGACACATAAAAACACAAACAATCACCAAAAATCACGAATCACTGCCCCGCTGGATTACGTTTACGGACAAATCTCCATTTACATACACTTCGAGTGCTCAGGTGTATGTAAACAGGACACCCGTAGAAAAATACTATTCCCTTACGGTTTTGTTAAAATATCCATTCAACTCACTCATCATTCAAGAATATGTTGCTGAATAAACGTCAATTTATCGGGCGCAGTTGCGCGTTTGGTCTCGGCGCTATCCTGCCACTGTCTGCCCAGGCAGAAACACCGCTGGAGCGCTCCATCAACGAGCGCGTGCGCCAGTTGCGTAGCGAGGGGCGTCTTGCGGGCGATGAACGCACCGCCTGGCTGGTGCATGATTTGGTCGCCAACCGCCCACTGGCGCAAATCAATGCGCAAGTGCCGCTGCAATGCGCCAGTCTGGTCAAGCCGTTCGTCATTCAGGCCTATCTCCTCACCCATTATTTGAAGGATTCCAGCCTCTATCCGATGAGCCAGCGCGTACAGGACGAGATGCGCGGCATGGTCGTCGCCAGTAATAATGAATTCACCAACCACCTGTTCAAGCGCCTCGGCGGGCCGCAAGGCGTGCAATGGATGCTGAAGAAACAGGCGCCGCAGATTTTCCGCAATATTCAGATTGTGGAGAATATTCCGGCACAGGGGCGTACTTATAAAAACCGCGCTTCCGCTGCCGACTACGACCGCTTCCTGCGCGCCCTGTGGGCGAACCAGCTGCCCGGCGCGCAGTATCTGAAGCAGATTATGTCCATCC
>CAURAS010000249.1:0-2848 GCA_963522865.1 uncultured Cardiobacterium sp. | reverse complement strand
GACATGGAAAAAATCATCGACGTTGAGCCTATCAGCAAACCCGGCTCGCCGCAGGTGGAGGCGCACGAAATCAGTACCAAAGTGCAGCGCGCCGAGAACAGCCAGGCAGAAGCGCTGCGCGATATCATCCAGCGCGACATCGCCGACGGCCGCATGGGCGAACCGGGCAGCTATCTCGATACCGTGCTCGCCAGTTTCTCGCCCGATGACTTGGAAAAAGTACACCGCCTGTTTCTGCGTCATAGCGTCAGCAGTGGTGAGGACAGCACGCTACGCCCGGACGATGAATTGGTGGACGGTTGGCGCGAAGGCGTGTACCCCTACAAAAACCGCATGAGCCGCAAGAATTACGAGAAACAGAAATACCATCTGCAAGTGGAGCTGCTCAAATTGCAAAAATGGGTGAAAGAAACCGGACAGCGCATCGTCATCCTCTTTGAAGGGCGCGACGCGGCAGGGAAGGGCGGTACCATCAAGCGCTTCATGGAGCATCTAAACCCGCGGGGCGCGCGCGTGGTCGCGCTGGAAAAGCCGACGGAAACGGAAGCGGGGCAATGGTATTTCCAGCGCTATATCAAGCATCTGCCAACACGCGGTGAAATCGTTCTCTTTGATCGCAGCTGGTATAACCGCGCCGGGGTTGAGCGCGTCATGGGCTTCTGCACCCCCGCCGAGTACGACGAATTCATGCGCGAAGTGCCGGATTTTGAACGCAACCTCATCCGCAGCGGCATCATCCTGATCAAATTCTGGTTTTCCGTCAGCCAGGACGAACAGCGCCGCCGCTTCAAGGAACGCGAGGCACATCCGCTGAAACAGTGGAAGTTAAGCCCGATGGACAAGGCCTCGGTCGATAAATGGGACGACTACACCGCGGCGAAAGAAGCGATGTTTTTCCACACCGACACCGCGGAAAGCCCGTGGATTGTCGTCAAATCGAACTGCAAAAAACGCGCGCGCCTGAACGCGATGCGCTACGTGCTGCACCGTATCCCCTATCAGGAAAAAGACAACGCGCAGATTGGCGCGATTGACCCGCTGTTGGTGGTGCGTGCCGGCGCGCTGTACGAAACGGATAACAGCAAACTGCGCTCGGCGATTGACCACGGCTAGAAGATATTTACATACACATTGAGCGCTCAGCTGTATGTAAATTACCCTCCCGCCGGGGAGGGTAGGGCAACAAACCGCGCAGCAACGCGCTTTTATTCTGGTCGGACACGTGTCCGGCCTTTTTTGTTGGGCGTCTGGGTGGCGCCTGCGATTTTCCATTTACATACAGATCGAGCGCTCAGCTGTATGTAAATAGGGAGCGCGCCCGAGTTTTATGCCGCGATTTTGGTTTTCTCCAGCGCGATTTTGAAGAGCGCCATCAGCGTTTCCAGCTCGACAGTGCGCGGGTAGTTCGGGCGGGTGATGACGGCGAGGCGGCGATGCGGTGCGGCAACGTCCAACGGCACGGTGCGGATGTTCGGCTGGTTTTGCAGCGAGGGCAGCGCCATTTCCGGTACGAGCGTCACGCCCATGTCGTTCACCGCCATTTGCACGAGGGTGTTCAGACTCGCCTCGCGGAAGCTGTCCGGGCTGATGTCGTCGCGGAATTTGCAGACTTCCATGATGTGGTCTTTCAGGCAGTGGCCTTCGCTCAACAGCAGCAGCGTGCCTTGCCGCAGTTGTTTGGCGGTGATTTTGTCCTGCTTGCTCAAGGGGTTGTTTTCGTGGGCGACGACGAAAAAGCGCTCCTGCCCGAATTCAAAGGCGTTTAGCCCCGGCGTGTCGTAGGGCAGGGCGATGACGGCGGCGTCCAGCATGCCGTTATGCACCGCAGAGACCAGGCGCTCGCTCACGTCTTCGCGGATGTTCAGCTCGAAATCGGGGTATTCGTGGCGGATGACCGGCAGCGCCTGCGGCAGCAGGTAGGGCGCGATGGTCGGGATGAAGCCGACCGCCATCGGGAAGTGCAGGGTTTCCTGTCCGGCGTGCGCGTGTTCGACCAGTTGCTGCGCGTCAAGGTAGATTTGTTGCGCGCGGCGCAGCAGTTCCTCACCGATGGGGGTGATGACCACTTGCTTGTTGTTGCGCTCAAAGACGATCACGCCGAGGTTTTTTTCCATTTCGGCGATGCCAAGCGAGAGGGCGGATTGCGAGATGTTGCACTCCTCGGCGGCGCGTTTGAAATGTTTGTGGCGGGCGACGGCGAGGGCAAACTGGATTTGGCGGAGGGTAATCATCGTTATTCACCTAAATTGAATGATAATTCATTATACATAAAAAAAACCGAAGCTGAACATTACTGGTTGCAAGGCTTTTCAAGACGTTGCCGCTGACTATAATACGCGCCGCAGTCGCCCCGGCGACCCGTTTATTCGTAATCATCAGGAGCAAACATGCCCATCATTAACCGCAGTATCCCGGAATTTTCCGTGCAGGCTTTCCACAATGGCGAGTTCAAAACCATCACCCATGAAGATGTCAAAGGCAAATGGTCTATCTTCTTGTTTTACCCGGCAGATTTCACCTTCGTCTGCCCGACCGAGCTGGAAGACATGGCCAAACACTACGACGAACTGCAAGGCCTCGGCGTGGAAGTCTATGCCGTCTCCTGCGACACCCACTTCACCCACAAGGCCTGGCATGACCACAGCCCGGCCATCAGCAGCATCAAATACCCGATGCTCGGCGACCCGACCGGCGTACTGGCGCGCGGCTTCGATGTGATGATTGAAGAAGAAGGCCTGGCCTACCGTGGCACCTTCCTCGTCAATCCGGAAGGCAAAATCAAAGTCGCGGAAATCCACGACAACGGCATCGGCCGCAGCGCCAAAGACATGCTGCGCAAGGTCAAAGC
>CAURAS010000248.1:0-2849 GCA_963522865.1 uncultured Cardiobacterium sp. | reverse complement strand
CCTAGGGGCTGTTTACAATTGATGTAACCACTTGAAGAAACAAAAAATGGCAGGAATAAAGGAAGTTCCTCATTCATCTGATGGTTGATGCTTGCGGCAACCCGTTGGAAGTCATTATTACGGCAGGTAATATCAATGACATCAGTGTCGCGCCTGAACTGATAGCAGCCATAGATTTGGCGGAAACCCAAGCTGTTATCGCAGACAAAGGCTATGACTCGGACAAATTGCGCGTGCAAATTGAGGAGGAAGGCAGCGAAGCCAATATTCCCTATAAGCGCGACTGGGAGAATAAAGAACAAGGGCATGGACAGGTATCTATATAAAATCAGATATTGGGTTGAGAACGCCTTTTCCCGATTGAAGCATTATCGCGCCATCGCCACCCGCTACGACAAACTCAAGCGTAACTATCTCAGCATGGTTCTTTTGGGGTGCATCATGGTCTGGTTGCCGCTTTGAGTGAATTGTAAACAGCGCCTAGCATTGACTTGGATTGGCAGGTATTTATACATACACCTGAGCGCTCGTAGTGTATGTATAACGGCAATGGCAGCTGCTGCTTGACCTGCCCGCGCGTTGCGCTACATTAGCGCGCTTTCTTTACCTTTTTTATCATCATCAGAGGCTTTCATGCTGCGTATTGTGGCGATTTTGCATAATCCCGCCGGTTCGACCGGTTTGATCGGGAAGTTTTTGGACGAACAGCCGGAGGTGGATTTTCGCGTCCTTTGCCCGCTCGCGGGCGACGTACTGCCGGAGGCGGATGCGTTTGACGCGGTGATTGTTTTCGGCGGCAAGATGAGCGCCAATGATTGTCCGGCGTTGCCGCCGCTGCTCTCGGAGTTGCTGTGGATTCGCGGCATTGTCGATGCGGGCAAGCCATTTTTGGGGATTTGTCTCGGCGCGCAGCTGCTCGCGATGGCCTATGGCGGCAAGATTACCCGCCACGCTGAACATATTGTCGAGATTGGCTTTTATCCGCTTTATCCGACGGTGGACGGCTTTAATTCGATTTTTGCCGAGATGCCGGAGCGCTTTTTTCAGTGGCATAACGAGGGCTTCACCCTGCCGGACGGCGCGGTGAAGCTGGCGGCGAGCGATGCGTTTCCCAATCAGGCGTTTTGTCTGCGCGAGCGGGCGTTTGGTTTTCAGTTTCACCCGGAGGCGACGATTGAGCAGATTCGGTATTGGCACACACGCGATAGCGAGGAGCTGGCGAGTCCCGGCGCGCAGACAGTTACGTCGCAATGGCTTTATCAGGAGCGGCACAGCGAGGAAATCAGCATGTGGCTGAAGGGCTTTTTGCGGTTTTGGCTGGAGGGGGCGGCGTGATGTGGCGTAAATCGGATTTTGTCTATGAGTTGCCGGATGAATTGATTGCCCGCTTTCCGCTGCCGGAACGCAGCGCGGCGCGGCTGTTGCTGGTACGCGCCATTTCAGCGCAAGAGGTAGAACTCGCCGACCGCATGGTGCGCGATTTGCCGGATTTACTCGAAGCCAATGATTTGCTGGTATTTAACAACACGCGCGTGCTGCCGGCGCGACTCTTTGGCCAGAAGGCGAGCGGCGGCCGGGTTGAGGTGCTGATTGAGCGCCTGAAAAGCGCGCATGAGGCGAGTGCCTATGTGCGCGCCTCGAAGTCGCCGAAGGTTGGCGGCGTCATCCATATCGGCGCGGCGGAAGTGCGCGTCACCGGGCGGCATGAGGCGCTGTTTGTCCTGCACAGCGAGACGCCGTGGGCGGAGCTGCTGGCGGCGCAGGGCGAGATGCCGATTCCGCCCTATTTGGAACGCGCGGCGCTGGAGAGCGACAAGCAGCGCTATCAGACGGTGTTCGCCAAGCACAGCGGCGCGGTTGCCGCCCCCACCGCCGGGCTGCATTTTGATGAGGCGCTGCTGGATGCCATCCGCACGCGCGGCGTGCGGACGACGGAGGTCACGCTGCACGTCGGCGCGGGGACGTTCCAGCCGGTGCGCCACGAGAATCTCGCCGAACACGTCATGCACGAGGAATGGTTGCAGGTCGGGCAGGAGGCGGTCGATGCGGTCAATGCCTGCCAAGCCCGCGGCGGGCGGGTGGTCGCGGTCGGCACCACCAGCCTGCGCGCACTGGAAGCGGCGGCAGCGGGCGGCGAACTCGCGCCGTTTAGCGGCGACACCAATCTGTTCATCACGCCCGGTTATCGCTTCCGCGTCGTCGATGCGCTGCTCACCAATTTCCACCTGCCGGAATCGACGCTCTTGATGCTGGTCAGCGCCTTTGCTGGTTACAACAACATCCGCGCCGCCTATCAGCACGCCATCGCCGCGCGCTACCGCTTTTTCAGCTACGGCGACGCGATGTTTTTACCGACGCGCCTTGATGTCTGATTTCGACCGCATCGGCGCGGTTTTCCTGAAAAACATCTACGCGACCGCCAAAGGCCGCATCCGCCTTGCCGTGCTGCAACGCGATTTGCAGCCGCTGCTCACGGACGCACCGCTGCGCATCCTTGACGTTGGCGGTGGTGCCGGGCAAATGGCGCTGTGGTATGCCAGTTTGGGGCATGACGTGGTGGTTGCCGACCGCTCGCAACTGCTGCTCGATGAAGGGCGAGCGGCGGCGCGTGAGCTCGGTTTGGCGGTGGAATTCGTCCACGCCGACGCCTTTCATTTGAAAGACGCACTGGGCAACGCAACTTTTGACCTCGTCTGCTGTCATGCGGTGCTGGAATGGGTCGCGGATGGCGCGGCGCTGCTCGCGGCGTGCGCGACGCGGGTCAAGGCGGGCGGGCATTTCTCGCTGATGTTTTACAACCGCCGCGCGCTCGTCTTCGCGCAGCACGTCTTCGGCAATTTCGACTATCT
>CAURAS010000247.1:0-2856 GCA_963522865.1 uncultured Cardiobacterium sp. | reverse complement strand
AGCAGGTCATCGGCCACGGCAAGACCTGCCGTCGCGTCACCTTCAACGAGATTACCCAGTCTGCGGTCGCGCAGGCGATCCGCCAGCCGCGCCAGGTCGATACCCGCCTGTTCGCAGCGCAGGAGGCGCGGCGGGTGCTCGACCGTCTCTATGGCTACAAGGTCTCTCCGCTGGCGGGTGACAAGCTAGGCCAGCGCGGCATCTCCGCCGGACGGGTACAGTCGCCGGCGCTGCGGCTGGTAGTGGAGCGCGAGGAGGCAATCCGCGCTTTTACCAAGACGAAACACTTTGGCGTCGCCGTTGAACTCCCCGGCGACACCGGCGCTGCGTCATGGTCGGCGCAGTGGGACACCCGTCCATTGGTCACGGATGACTACCCTTACATCACCGACCGCGATACCGCTGTCGCGGTACTGGAAGCGGCACTGCCGGGGTTGGTGGTGACCGCCTTTGACGAGAAAACGCAGGCACGCAAGGCACCACCGCCGTTTACCACTTCGACCCTGCAACAGGCAGCGGCGAACCGTCTCAAAATCGGGGTGGAGACGACGATGAAATTGGCCCAAGCCCTGTTTGAAGCGGGGCTGATTACCTACCACCGCACCGACAACCCCAACCTGTCGCAGGAAGGGGTGCAGATGGTCTGGGACTACCTGCGCGAGAAGAACCAGGCACAGTACATCCCGGAGAAAGCGAATACCTGGAAAGCGAAGGATGGTGCGCAGGAGGCGCACGAGGCGATCCGTCCGACGGATTTCCACACCTATGACCCGCAAAGCGGCAATGCGCAGCAGGACGCGCTCTACAAGCTCATCTGGCGGCGTGCGCTCGCCTGTCAGATGAAAGACGCACAGTTTCAGGTGCGCACAGCGCAGTTAGAAACCTTGTCGCCGGTTGCCGCCTTGCAAGGTTTGCCGCCGGGCAATACCGCATCGCCGCCCAAGGCGCTGTTCAAGACCAGCGGCAGCCTGCGCATCTACGACGGCTGGATGCGTGTCGCCGATGATGACTACACCAGCGAGGAAGAGCAGGAAGCCGCCAACCCGCTGCCGAAACTGACCGTTGGCGCGCAGCATATCCCGCAGGAAGGCAAAATCCTCGACCTGGAGACCAAACCGCCGTCGCGTTACAGCGTGCCTGCGCTCATTCGTGCGTTGGAACGCGAGGGCATCGGCCGGCCGTCCACCTACGCCAGCATCATCGGCACGATTCAGCAACGCGGCTACGTGGAAGTGGTCAAACGGCAGTTTGTACCGACCGAACTGGGCGAGGCACTGATTCAGGCGCTGCGTGGCCGTTTCGACTTTTTGGAGATTGCCTATACCCGTGGCATGGAAGACCACCTCGACGCCATTGCCCAGGGCAAGGCGGGCTATCGCGCGGTGGTCGCGCACTACGACCAGGCGCTCGATGCGCAGCTGGCGGTATTCGCCGCTGATACCTCGATTCAGCCGCTCGCCGGCGCGGCGGAAACTTTTCCCTGTCCCAACTGCGATGACGGTCGCCTACGCCGCCTCAAGGGCAAAAACGGCTTCTTTTGGGGCTGTTCCAACTACCAGCGCGAGCCCAATCCCTGTCAAACGACGCTGCCGGATGACCACGGCAAGCCGGGCAAGCGGGTGGAAAAAAGCCAAGACCATCCCTGTCCCGCCTGCGGCGAAGGCTACCTGCAACGCCGTCCCGGCAAAAAGAAAAACACCTTCTGGTGGGGTTGCGACCGCTACCCCGCCTGTACGCACAGTGCCCCGGACGACAACGGCAAACCGGGGATGTGGGGCGAACGTCCTCCGGCTGGCTCAGACGGCACGAAAACGAAAGCTGCATCAGGCCGCAAGAAAGGCTCTGCCTCAGGCGATAAAGCCACACCTGGCAAGAACAGCAAAGCTCTCGACAAAACCTACCCCTGCACCGCCTGCGGCAAGGGCTGGCTGCAAGCACGCAGCGGCTCGCGCGGCGTCTTTTGGGGTTGCTCGAATTACCCCGCCTGCACGCATAGCGAGAACGACGCGCACGGTGTGCCGCAAAACCATGTCAAAAAACATCCTGAAACAAATTGGCAGCAGAAGCATTAAAGCAGCGTGGTGTGGTTTTGCCCCGCTTTCTCCAACAATCAAAAATAGGTCAACTACACATGAATAAATTTGCATTCATCCTTTTCGGTACCGGTTTATTAGGCGTATTAATCTGCTTTATTATCATTGGATATTTTTTATCCAATTCAGATATAACAACAGGTGAACTGCTTTCCACCGCATTATCCACAATGGACACATTTAACAAAGTTACTGGGGTCACAGCAATCGTTATAGGTATTATCTTAGTATTACAGAATTATATAGAGTCGGTAGCAAGTTCAAAATGGAAAAGCGAGCTGAGTGATAAAGAAATATTTCTTTTGGAAAGATTTAGGCGGGCAAAACCCCGAATTCGGGCTGCTATTATCAATATTCTGAAAGATCCATCATTGTAGTCCAAAAAAAGTAAAGCGACAGAGTGATAACAAAGCACAAGACAAGGGTAACTAAAAACATATATGCCTGATTTCAAGGAACTCAAATCATGAATAAAAAATCCGTTCTTTCCCTCGACGTCGAAACTATCAGTCTCGGCGAAAATAGCCGCATCATCGAAATATCCGCCTTAGATCACAATAGGCACCTCAAAACATGAAAGTTATTTATATGCCTGTTTACAAGACGGTAATATATGCTGGAGAAGAACTTGTTGTGCCGGATTGGGTGAAATTTATCGCCACTAATAGTGATGGCGGCATTTGGGGGTATAGCCAGCAACCAACATTTTTGCCGAATACAGTGTTTGACCCGAAAGATAAAGGCGGGAAATGGTGGGAAAAAA
>CAURAS010000246.1:0-2859 GCA_963522865.1 uncultured Cardiobacterium sp. | reverse complement strand
CCTGGCTCGGCGCGGACGGCCGCGAAGCCGTGCGCCAACACCAAAGCGGCGACTCCCACGTACACCTGCACGGCAACGGCATCGCCCACGCCGACGGCACGACGTACCACCACGGCAGCACCGCCTACAGCATTGGCGACTACCAACTCGCCGACGGCGAAAACACGCTCTACCTCCTCGGCACCCGGGCGACTAACGGCAGCGGCAACGCGGACGACAACACCCTCCACGGCAACGCGCAGACAAACCGCCTGGACGGCGGCGCGGGCAACGACCACCTCGACGGCGGCTACGGCGCCGACATCCTCACCGGCGGCGCGGGCGCGGATACCTTCACCTTCGCGAGCCTTCTTGACGGGCAGAACCTCGACACCATCACCGACTTCAGCACGCAAGACGGCGACAAAATCGCGCTCAACCAGGCAGTATTCGGCCGCCTAAGCGGCAACTGGTTCGCCGCCGACGGCCAGGCGGTTAGCCACGACACCCGCGTTTACCAAAAAGGCGACACCCTCTACCACGACCCAGACGGCAGCGGCAGCGCCTACACCGCGACCGCTTTCGCCAAAGTGAATGCGGTGCTGGAAGAAGGGCATTTCAGCCTGATTTGAACCATCGCGCGCACCAGCCCGTGATTGGTTAGGCGTAGCGTATAGCCCTTCTCCCTCTGAGGCTGGAACAGCTCGCGTAGCGACAAGTATTGCTTGCGCAGCAAAAGAGCGGGGTAGGGGTGAGGGTAGCGCGTCGGGGCAGTTAGCGAGGAACGGGCAACCGCCCGTGAAAATCCAAACGGGCGGTTACGCTGCGCTAACCGCCCCTACCAGACCTATTTACATACATCTGAGCGCTCGAAGTGTATGTAAATTAGATAAGCCAGAAACCAAAGCCTGCAAACCACCGAACTGCCCCTCTCCCGTGAGGGGAGGGGCAGCGCATTGGGGCGGTTAGCGAGGAACGAGCAACCGCCCGTGAAAACTCAAGCGGGCGGTTACGCTGCGCTAACCGCCCCTACAGACCCATTTACATACACCTGAGCGCTCATGGTGTATGTAAATGGCAAACGGCTAGTTCGCGTTGCCATCGTCTTCCGGTTGCGGCAGGACGAGGTTCAGGATGATGGCAAGGATGGCGGAGAGACCGATGCCTTCGAGGCGGATGAGGCCAAGGTCAATCGAGAGGTGACCGAGGCCGGCGACCAGCGTGACCGCGATGATGATGACGCTGCGTTCGCTGCGCACGTTGGCGTTCGGCGCGAGCAGCGAGCGTGCGCCCATCGCCGCAATTGAGCCAAAGAGCAGCAGCATGATGCCGCCCATGATGGGCGTCGGCATGTTGCTGAGGAAGGCGGCGAGTTTGCCGGAGAAGGCGAGGACGATGGCGGCGACGGCGGCGTAGCTCATGATGCGCGGGTTTTTCGCGCCGGTGATGGAGACCGCGCCGGTGACTTCGGAGTAGGTGGTGACGGGCGGGCCGCCGAGGCAGCCGGCGATGGCGATGGCGATGCCGTCCCCGGCGAGGGTACGGTGCAGGCCGGGGGTTTTCAGGAAAGGCTTGTCGCAGACCTGGCTGATGACGGCGATGTCGCCGATGTGTTCAATCGCGGGTGCAAGCGCGACCGGCAGCAGAAAGAGGATAGCTTCGAGGTTGAAGGCGGGCGCGGTAACTGGCGGGGCGACGAGCCAGTCGGCCTGTTGCACGGCGCTGAAATTGGTCAGCCCCAGGCTATAAGCAGCGATGTAGCCGGCGATGATGCCGACGAAGACGGCGAGCAGTTTGGTCAGGCCGCGGGTGTAGAGGGCGACGGCAATGGTCGCGGCAAGCGCCACGCCCGCGCTCACCAGCGCCGGGCCTTTGGCATAAAGCATCGTGCCGCCGTCGCCGGACAGGCCCATCGCCATGTTGGCGGCGGCGGGGGCGAGCGAGAGGCCAATCACCATGATGACCGGCGCGACGACTATCGGCGGAAAGAGGCGGTCGATGAAGCCGGTACCCAGCTGGCGGATGAGTACGGCGAGAATGAAATAGACGAGCGAGACGGCGATGATGCCGCCTTGCGTCGCCGCCAACCCCCAGTGGCCGATGGCGTAGATGAGCGGCGCGATGAAGGCGAAGGACGAGCCGAGGAAAATCGGCACCTGTCGCCCGGTGAAGAGCTGGAAGCAGAGCGTGCCGATACCGGCGGAAAGCAGGGCGACGGCGGGGCTGATGCCGGTCAAGAGCGGCACCAGCACCAGCGCGCCGAAGGCGACGAAGAGCATCTGGATGCCGACGAGGATTTCTTTGAGGTTTTGCATGGGGTTCTCCGAAAAAATGCGGCGGCATTATACGCGCGAAAAACGCCGCTATAATGCGCCGCTTTCTATCGCGGGGAATTGCATGACACGGCAGAAAAAAGGGTTTTATCTCACCTTATTTGCGCAATTGGCACTGATACTAATTTATCTGGCGGCTTTTGTTTTGCATTGGACGGGCAATATCAAACAAATGGCGCTTGGTTTTATTCTGACGCTATTGCCGCTCCTTTATTTCCTCCCCGGGGTTTACCGGCGGCAGGGCAAACCCTATGCCGCCCTTGCCCTGCTCGCCCCGCTGCATTTGTTTTTCGGCGGGGTCATTTGGCTGTGGGGTTATCCACCGTGGGGCATTCCCATTTGTTTTCTTTCCATTTTTCTGCAAGCCGGGACGATTATGCACAATTACGACGGCAGTCGCCGGGCAGCACGAAAAGCGGCACGTGCCGCGAAAAAATCCCGTTGATTTTTAGGATTGCACGACTATAATGCGCGCCTTCTTCAACCCCTTTTTTTAACCAACGAGGAATCTGATGCCAAGTGTAAAAGTACGTGACAACGAACCGTT
>CAURAS010000245.1:0-2864 GCA_963522865.1 uncultured Cardiobacterium sp. | reverse complement strand
GCGTAGCGTTTTTTCCAGTAATCCTGGTCGATACGGGTGATTTCCACTTTTTTGCCCGGCGACGGCGAGTGCAGCATTTTCTGGTTGCCGAGGTAGATGCCGACGTGGCTGACGTTGCCTTTGCCGTGGCGGAAGAAGATGAGGTCGCCCGGGCGCGGTTCTTTCACCGGCAGCAGTTTGCTGAATTGTTCTTTGCTGCTGCGCGGCAGGCGGTAGCCTTGCTGGGCGAAGACGTGCTGGACGAGGCCGGAGCAGTCAAAGCCGCTTTTTTCGCTGGTGCCGCCGTAGCGGTAGCGCGTGCCGATGAGTTTTTTGCCGTCGGCGATGAGGCGGTTGCGCGCCGGGTTGCCGGCGAAGACACGCTTGACGGGCTGGATTTTTTCAGGCTTGAGGCTTTCCAGTTCGAGCGGCTGTACGTCCAGCGTGGCGGTTTGCTGCGAGGTGGTGCTGCATCCAGCCAGACTGAGCATCGCCAGCCCGAAGAAGGTTTCTTTTTTCATGGGGTTACGGGTCCGTGTTGTGGTTTCTTGGTTAAATGAGGCGCGCACTATACCCAAGCATTTTTCACAGCGTCAAACCCGTTTTTGCTAATGCGTTGTTTTGTCTATGCCAACCTTACGGCAAATATTGCAATTCGTTTAGGTACTCCTGCGAGAGGCGGATGCGGCAGCGCAATTCTTCTTTTTCTTCGAGACGGCAACGCGCGGCGCGGTAGTTTTTGAAGGCCTGCAAACTCTCCTGCCAGGCGGCATCGCTGCCGTGGCGGTAGTGGATTTGTTCGATGTCGCCGTCAAGCTGGCCGAGGGCGAGAAAGGCGCAGCTTTCTTCGGCACCGCTGGCGTCGCCGCTTTTGCGCAGGCATTCGTAGTAATAAGAGGACGACACCGGCGGCGCGCTTTTGACGATGGCGTTCGGATTGACGAGTTCGGCGTAGCGCAGGAGCAGCCAGAAAAGTGAGCCGTTCATGGGGTTCTCCATCTTCAAGGGAGCGGCGATTATAGCGGGCGCATTTGTTAGAATGCGCGCTTTCTTTATTCACATGAGAGCTTTGCCATGCCGCACGCGAAAAAACGCCGCATCCTTGTCACCAGCGCCCTGCCTTATGCCAACGGCGCGATTCACCTCGGCCACATGGTGGAATATATCCAGACCGATATCTGGGTACGCTTCCAGCGCCTGCGCGGCCATGAATGCCACTACGTTTGCGCCGATGACGCGCACGGCACGCCGATCATGTTGCGCGCTGAGAAGGAAGGCATCACGCCGCAGCAACTCATCGACAAAAGCCACAGCGAACACCTGCGCGACTTCCGCGGTTTTCTCATTGACCATCACCAGTACCACAGCACGCACAGCGAAGAAAACCGCGAGCTGACCGCCGCCATCTACCGCGCGCTGGACGACGGCGGCCACATCCTGCGCCGCACCATCTCGCAACTCTTTGACCCGGAAAAACAACTCTTCCTGCCCGACCGCTTCGTCAAAGGCGAATGCCCGAAATGCCACAGCAAAGACCAGTACGGCGACAACTGCGAAGTCTGCGGAACCACCTACGCGCCGACCGACCTCATCAATCCGTATTCAGCACTATCCGGCGCGACGCCGGTGGAGCGCGACAGCGAACACTACTTCTTCGACCTGCCCGCGTTCGACGCTTTCCTGCGCGACTGGCTGCAAAACGCCCAGCTACAAGACGCGATGCGCAACAAACTCGGCGAATGGTTCGTCGAAGGCCTGCAACCGTGGGACATCTCGCGCGACGCGCCCTACTGGGGCTTTGAAATCCCGGACGCGCCCGGCAAATACTTCTACGTCTGGCTGGATGCGCCGGTCGGCTACATGGCGAGCTTCCGCGCCCTCTGTGACCGCGAAAACCTCGACTTCGACGCCTTCTGGCGCGAAGGCCACGACACCGAGCTCTACCACTTCATCGGCAAAGACATCGCCTACTTCCACATGCTCTTCTGGCCGGCGATGCTCAAAGGCGCGGGCTACCGCCAGCCGAGCGGGGTGAACTGCCACGGCTTCCTCACGGTGAACGGCGAAAAAATGAGCAAATCGCGCGGCACCTTCATCAAAGCCGAGACCTACCTCAAACACCTGCGCCCCGAATACCTGCGCTACTACTTCGCGAGCAAACTCTCGGCGCGCGTCGAAGACCTTGACCTCAACCTCGACGACTTCCGCCAAAAAGTAAACAGCGACCTCGTCGGCAAACTGGTGAACCTCGCCAGCCGCTGCGCGCCGTTTATCAGCAAACACTTTGACGGCGCGCTGGCCGCTGCGCTGCCCGACGACGCGCTCTTTAACCAATTCGCCGCCAAAGCCGACGACCTTGCCAGCGCCTACGAACAGCGCGAATACAGCAGCGCCATCCGCGACATCATGAAACTGGCAGACGCCGCTAACGAATACATCGACGCCGAAAAACCCTGGGTAAAAATCAAAGACGACGCCAGCCGCGCCGCTGTGCAGGGCATCGCTACCGTTGGCATCAACGCCTTCCGCCAACTCATCACCTACCTCAAACCCGTGCTGCCGCAAGTGGCAAGCGATGCCGAAGCACTACTGAACATCACCCCGCTCACCTGGGCGGATGCACAAACGCCACTGCTCGGCACCACCATCCAGCCCTTCAGCGCCATGATGCAGCGGGTAGAAACCGCACAAACCGACGCCATCATTGCCGACAGCAAAGAAGACCTCAAAGAAGAAGCGGCGGTTGGCAAAAACCAACCCGCCGCGGAGACGACCGACTGGATCACCATCGACGACTTCGCCAAACCCGACCTGCGCATCGCCCGCGTCCTCGAATGCAGCCACATTGACGGCTCGGACAAACTGCTGCGCTTCAAACTGGACGT
>CAURAS010000244.1:0-2869 GCA_963522865.1 uncultured Cardiobacterium sp. | reverse complement strand
TCATTGTCCATGCGCATATCGAGCGGCCCTTCCTTGCCAAAAGAAAAACCGCGCGCTGCCTGATCGAGCTGCGGCGAAGACACACCCAAATCGAGCAAAATGCCGTCCAGACTGGCCGCGCCTACCGCCGCAAACGCCGTATCCATGCAGGAAAACGGACTGCGCGCGAAAAAAAAGCGTGAGTCGTCAATGACGGTCGCCGCTTCCGCCGCCTGCGGGTCGCGGTCAAGCGCATACAAGCGCCCTGCCCCGCCCAAAGCGGCAAGAATGGCGCGGCTGTGCCCACCGCGGCCAAACGTGCCGTCGAGATAGGCGCCATCTGCGCGAATGGCGAGCGCTTGCACCGCTTCGTGCAAGAGGACAGTCACGTGATCGCTCATATCGCCAAACTCTCCAGCGCACCGTTGAGATCCAGCCCGTCCGCACGCAATGCCTCGGCATCCTCGGCATTGATCGCATCCCAGGCTTCCTGACTCCACAACTCGAACTTGTTGCCCATACCGCTCAGCACCACCTTCTTGTCCAACCCGGCGCGCTGCCGTAGCGGCGGCGGGATGAGAATGCGCCCGGTGCTGTCAAGCTCGCACTCGGCAGCATTACCCATATAAAGACGCTTCAGGCGGCGGATTTGCGGATCAAAACTGGGCAGCTTCACTAATTTCTCCTCCACTTTCTGCCACTCCGGCAGGGTGTAAAGCAGCAGCTGGTTTTCCAAATCGGCGGTCAAAACCAGCACACCACCGCTCTCCTCCTCAAATTGCGCGCGCACCTTGGTCGGGACGGACAGCCGCCCTTTGGTGTCAAGGGAGATATGGTAGATACCGCGAAGCATGGTCAGCGTGAGTTATGGTCTATTGCACAATTTCCCACATTATACCCCGTGTCATCATTAGACAAACATTACGTAAGATTTCATCCATGAATTGCTGCAGTAAATGGAAAAACGTTATCGGTTTGTGTTTTGCCAGAATGCTGGAAATGATGCCAGCGCTGTTTGGCGATATAAATTGAAAAATCCAGTAAAAACAGCTTCACCAACAGTCAGGGTAGCAGCGCAACCAGCAGCAAAGCGCAACATATTTATTTTCGCAGTGGTCTTTGTCAGAACGTGACGGATGTTTTTAATGGCATGGGACAAAATGGAGGCTAAAAAAACGCTGCAAGCCTTATGCTGCAAGGCTTTAAGCGGGATCAAAACCTTTGAACTCAAAAAAATACTTTTTTTGCGACTTGAAGCAGGTCAAAAAGAACGGGCGGCGCAATAAATGTTACAACCATGGCAGGCAAGGCGTTGTGGCTACGGGGCCAACGCTGAAAGACCGCAGCAAAGCGAGCTTCGTGTGTGGTTTTGATACGGCGATGGCGCCTGGAGTGGCGCCATCGCTTGGGGGACGGTTGAGGGGCAGTCGTTATTTGTTGGCGGCGGGCGCGGTAGTTTCCGCAGGCGGAGCGCAATCCGTGGCGGTGAAGTCAATTTGCATGATGGGTTGGGCGTGTTCGTCCTGGTAGTCGAAGTGGACACCACGGATTTTTTTCTTTTGCCAGAGGGTCTTGAGCGGGTCTTGGTCGCAGATGTAGGGTTTGATGTTTTGTTGGTAAGCGTCGGTGAGTTTACCCATGTTATGGCTTGTCTGGAAGGCGGCGGCGTCTTCTACGCCTTTGATGACGGAGGTGAAGGTGAAAACGCCGTTATCGAGGGCGACGGTGCGGAAGCTGCTTTCTTGGGTGTCGTAGGGAAGTTGGCTCTGGATGTAAGGCAGCGCTTCTTCGGCAGTTTTGAAAACGGGCGGCGGTGCGGGTTCGGCGGGAGATGCGGCTTTTTTGTCTTCTTTGGGTGCGTCGCTGACAGCGGGGGTTTCAGGTTTTTTTTCGGTTTTTGTGTCGGCGGGTTTGTCAGTTTTTTCGTCTTTGGCGGCTTCTGCTTGCGGTTTGGCAGGTTTGTCCGCTTTTTTCTCGTTTTGGGGCGCAGGGGTTGCGCTGGGGGCGGCGGGTTTGTCGTTTTTCGGTGCGGGTTGGTCGCAGGCGGCGAGCACGAGGGAGAGGAGTGGTAGGAGGATGTAGTTTGTTTTCATTGGAGGTTTCCGGGTGAGGGTCAATGGGGCGTCTATGATATAGCGCGCCCTCTTTATATGCCAGGCGAGGCGTGCGCCGGATGGTTTTTACGGCCAGGGGAAGGCGGCGAGGAAGAGTTCGGCGATGTGTAGTGGTTCGCCGTGGACGCGCAGGGTACTTTTGCGTGCGTAGAGGCCGCTTGCTGGGTCACGTCGCCAATGCAGGCTGAGGCGTTGCGGGTTTTGTTGGTAAAGCCAGGGGCCGATGGGTGCCGCGCCCAGGGTTTGCAGGGCGCGCAGGGCGGAGGCGGTTTGCGCGATGCGGGTTTCGGCGTAGATCCAGCGGTCGTGATGGATGGCGAGCCAGACGTCGCGTTGCCAGACAGGCGGGGTGTCGTCGCGCCAGCCTTCGTGTTCGATGTGAACGCTAAGTTCGCCGTGTTGGCGCAGTTTGGCGGTGAGCGAGCCGCGGTGCAGCAGCCAGTCGCGCACCGCGGGCGGCGGTAGCACACTTTCGCTGTGCCAGTCGCGGGCGTGCAGGATGGCGTGGCAGGTGGTGGCGTTCATGGCGCGGGTGGGGTGTCAGCGCGCGGGCGCAGGTAGGTGGCGAAGCGCGGTGTACCTTTGCGGGTAAAGCCGCGGTAGCGGTAGGTGATGGTGCTGCCGAGGGCGGGCGGGTGCTCGCGTTCGGCATCGCTGAAGCCCGAACCGATACGGAAACGGCCGTGTTCGTTCTCGCAGGTGATGGCGCCGAGGCGGCCTTCGTGTTTGCCTTTGCCGGGGTGATGGGCGACGACGGTGCATTCGGCGTCCGGCGC
>CAURAS010000243.1:0-2890 GCA_963522865.1 uncultured Cardiobacterium sp. | reverse complement strand
TTTCTATATCAATTACGGGCACGTTTGAGGCAGCATACTTTTTAGGACACCACCGGATATTTTAGGCTAGCGTCCATTTTTATTTATGATGAATACGTTTATAACCCTATTGTCAAATCTTTATCTCGATATTCGCCTTGTCTGCGATAACGCGCTGGGGTGATGCCAAATTGTGCCTTGAAAGCGTTATTAAAGGCGGCTTCGGACTGGTAACCGGTTTCTTCGGCGACGTGGCTGACCGCACGGTTGCTGTCGCGCAGCATTTGCGCTGCTGCCGACATTTTTAGGGTGCGAATGAAGGTTTGCACGCCGCTACCCGCTGCCTGCTGAAATTTGCGCGCGAAGGTGGCGCGTGACATGCAGGCGACCTCCGCCAGCCCTTCGGTGGTATAGGGGGCGAACGGATCGGCGAGGATGCGAGTGAGCGCACGGGCAAGACCGGGGTCGGAAAAGAGCGCAGTCAGGCGGTGTTTTTCCGGGAGTTCGCTGATGTGGCGCAACGCGAGCAGCAGCAGGATTTCGCAAAGCGCGTGGATGATGGTCAGGCTGCCTTCGTGCCGCGTCAGCGCTTCGTGATGGATGAGGGTGCAGAGCGCAGGCAGTTGTGGGATGTCGCCGAGCGGGACAAGCAGCGGTTCGGGCAGGATGGTGAGCAAGCTAGTAGCGGCACGGTTGCACACCTGATAGATGCCACAGAGCATCCGCAGCGGCTCGCCATCGCCATCGTTGCACAATTGCAGTAGGCCGTTGCGCGTGTCTTCGCGCCAGGAACTGTCGCCCTCACCAGCATAAATAGTGTGCTGGCTGCCAGCGGTAAGCATGAAGAAATCGCCCGCTTGCAGTGCGTATTGCCGCCCACCGGTGGCGATGGTGCAGTGGCCTTCAAGCAAGAGGTGAAACCAAGCAGTGCCAGGTGTGTCCGGCTCGTGCACCATGTGAAAAGGCGCTTGCAGGTGGCAGTACACTTCGATGCGGGTTTGTAGGTCGAGTAGTTCTAGTAGACGGTCAATGCTGTCCAAGGTAATTCTCCATATTGTGTCGTGGCGCATTATAACGGCGTGATTTTTAGCTTTTATGACAACACTCTAAGGAATTTTTTGTGTCTGTATAGCAACCCGAACTGCACGGCTTGAGATGGCCAAACTCTGGGTAACATTTCGTCAAAGAGTGTTTCACTAGCTATCGTCCACATGATTGAACAGGAAGAGGTGCGGATTTTAAAGAAGTGTGGTCATATGCCTGTTTGTGGCTTTCTGTTAAACTGGCGCAACTTTTTCGCAACCCTATGGAGTTTTCATCATGAGCGATTCTTTGAAAGAAGAAGCCCTGCGTTATCACAGTTTTCCGACTGCGGGCAAGGTCTCGGTGACGCCGACCAAGGCGCTGGACAATCAACGTGATTTGTCGCTGGCGTACTCTCCGGGGGTTGCGTTTGCCTGTCAGGCGATTGAGGCTGATCCGCTGCAAGCGGATTTCCTTACGTCGCGCGCTAATTTGGTGGCGGTAATTTCTAACGGCTCGGCGGTGCTCGGCCTCGGCAATATCGGCGCGCTCGCCGGCAAGCCGGTGATGGAAGGCAAGGGCGTGCTGTTCAAGAAGTTCGCCGGGATTGATGTGTTTGATATTGAAGTGGATCAGGCCGATCCGGAGAAGTTCATCGAGGCGGTCGCCGCGCTGGAGCCGACTTTTGGCGGTATCAATTTGGAAGACATCAAAGCGCCGGAGTGTTTTGAAATTGAAAACCGCCTCAAGGAGCGGATGAACATCCCGGTTTTCCACGATGACCAGCACGGCACCGCGATTATCGCCTCTGCCGCGCTGATTAACGCGCTGCGCTTGCAGGATAAGGATATTGCCAAGGTGCGCGTGGTCGCCTCTGGCGCGGGCGCAGCCGGGATGGCGTGTCTGGATATGTTCGTAAATCTGGGCGTGAAGAAGGAAAACATCATCGTCTGTGATTCCAAGGGGCCGATTTATGAAGGTCGCCCCGGCAAGCTCGACGGACGCAAGGCGGAGTTTGTCGCCAAGACGGACGCGCGCAGTCTCGCGGAAGCGCTCTCTGGCGCGGATGTGTTCCTCGGTGTTTCGCAAGCGGGATTGCTCACCGGCGAGATGGTGAAGACAATGGCGGCGAAACCGCTGGTGTTGGCGCTCGCCAATCCGGTGCCGGAGATTATGCCGGAGGAAGTGCATGCGGTGCGCGATGATGCGATTGTCGCTACCGGCCGCTCGGATTATCCGAACCAGGTTAATAATGTTCTCTGCTTCCCCTATCTTTTCCGCGGCGCGCTGGATGTCGGCGCGACGACGATCAACGAGGCGATGAAAATGGCGGCGGTGTATGCCATCGCCGATCTTGCCCAGTCGCCCGCCGGTGAGGAAGTGATGGCCGCTTATGGCGGGCAGGCGCTGGTGTACGGCAAGGATTATGTCATTCCCAAACCGTTCGACCCGCGCCTGATTTCCACCATTCCGGTTGCCGTCGCCAAGGCGGCGATGGAAAGCGGCGTCGCTCGCCGTCCGCTTGCCAATTTGCAGGAGTATCAAGAGAAGCTGGCGCTGCTCTTTAATAAGAGTGGTTTTGCGATGAAGCCGATTATTGAGCGCGCCCGCGCCAATCCGTTGCGCGTTGCTTTTGCCGAAGGCGAGGACGTGCGCGTGATTCGTGCCGCTATCGCCTGCGTGCAGGAAGGTATCGCCAAGCCGATTCTCATCGGCCGCCGCAAGCGTATCGAGGAGCGCCTCGCCGAAAACCATCTGCAACTGGATCTGGACCGCGACGTGCAGCTCATCGAGCCGATGAACAACCCGTATTATGAGGAATGCTGGCGCCATTACCACGAGCTGCGCGCGCGCGAGGGTATTGACCCGGCGGAAGCGCGGGTACAGA
>CAURAS010000242.1:0-2929 GCA_963522865.1 uncultured Cardiobacterium sp. | reverse complement strand
AGTCGAGGTCGCCGCCTTCTGCGCGGTAGCTGCGGTAGCGCGGGTGGTAGTTGTCCAGCTCGCAGCCCATGTCGAAGCGGGCGGTGTTGAGGTTGTCGTAGAAGATGCCGTAGTGCGCGCCGGCGGCGGTGCGTACCTGGTAGTACGGCCAGTGTTTGTAGAGCGGGTCGGTGGTTTCGGCGTTGTAGCCCATCGCGTCGAGGCTGCGCATTTCGTATTTTTTGCCGCTGCGGTCAACGGTTCCGGCTTTTTCGCCGAGGCCGTAGATGCGGTCGCGCGGGTCGTGTGTCAGGTAATGGGCGATGGCGTCGCGGCGGCGGCCGAGTTCGTAGGCGCCGGTCGGGCGGTCGGCGGCGAGCGGCTGCCAGTCGCCGTTTTGTTGGGCTTCCCAGATGAGTTGTAGTGGGCGGCGGATGTGCAGGCGCAGGCGGCTGCCGCTGACGGTGATGCCGTCAGCGGTTTGTTCGATGTGCAGCGGCGGGCAGGTGAAGCCTGCGCGGCTGTCGCGCGGGCGGCCGGTTTCACCGTTGGGTGCGTCCGGCGGCGAGATGAGCCAGCTGCGGTCAAGTGCGGTTTCGCCGTTTTTTTGCAGCCAGACGCGCCAGATGTCGTCTTCCAGCACGATGAGGTGCAGCAGGTGGCGGTCTTCGATGCGTAGGGTGATGCCGTCGGGGTTTTCGCGGGCGAGTGTCCAGTTTTTGAGGGTTTTCATGGTTTAGCCTCCGTAGCCCATCAGCAGTTGCGGCAGGAGCAGCGAGATTTGCGGGATGAAGGTGACGAGCAGCAGGGTAATAATCATCGCGATATACATCGGCAGCATATAGGGGATGACTTGCGCCAGCCGCACTTTGCCCACCGAGCAGCCGACGAAGAGGCAACTGCCCACCGGCGGGGTGACGATGCCCATGCAGAGGTTGAAGGTCATCATCACGCCGAAATGCACCGGGTTCACGCCGAGCGATTCGGCAATCGGCAGGAATATCGGGGTGAAGATGAGGATGGCGGGGGTCATGTCCATGAAGAAGCCGACGATGAGCAAAATCAGGTTAATCGTCAGCAGGATGATGACCTTGTTTTGCGAGAGGGCGAGGATGGCGTCTTCGATGATGCCGGGGATGTCGGCGTTGGCCATCGCCCAGCTCATGCCGGAGGAGCAGCCGATGAGCAGCATGACGATGGCGTTGGTCACCATCGAATCGAGGAAGATTTTCGGCAGGTCTTTCAGCTTGATTTCGCGGTAAACGACGACGGCGAGGAAGAGCGCGTAAACCACCGCAATCGCCGAGCCTTCGGTGGCGGTGAAGGTGCCTTTGACGATACCGCCGATGACGATAACAATCAGCGACAGCGGCAGAATCGCCTGCAAAAACGCGCCGACGGCGACGTTCAGCGGCACGCGCTCGTTCACCGGCAATTTCTTGCGGTAAGCGATGATACCGGCGACGACCATGATGCCCAGCCCCATCAGGATGCCGGGCAAATATCCGGCGAGGAACAGCGCCGCGACCGAAGTACCGCCGGAAATGGTGGAATACACAATGAAAGTATTGCTCGGCGGAATCAGCAGCCCGGTCGGGCAGGAAGCGATATTGACCGCCGCCGCATAGCCGGGGTCATAACCCGCCTTGCGCTGCATCTCGCCCATCGTGCCGCCGACCGCCGCCGCAGCCGCGACCGCCGAGCCGGAAATCGAGCCAAACAGCATATTGGCGATGACGTTGCAGTGCGCCAGCGCGCCCGGCAGCCGTCCCGCCAGCACCAGCGCCAGATTGATGAGGCGCATCGCAATGCCGCCCCGGTTCATGATATTCCCGGCGAGGATAAAAAACGGCAGCGCCAGCAGGGCGAAACTGTCCAGCGCGGTAATCATCTTCTGCGCGGAGACGAACATCGCATTGTCAAACGGTAGCGACAACAGCACCGTCGCAATCGTGGCGAGGCCGATGGACACCGACACCGGCACGCTCAAAAACATCAACAGAAAAAAGACGCCAAAAAGAACGAGGATACTCAACAGCTCAACAGACATGGCTCACTCCTCCGCACGCAACGCATCGACAATCGCCACCAGTGCAAAAAACACCAGCAGCGCCCCGGCTAGCGGCACCACCAAATAGACATAACCCATCGGCACCTACAACGCGGGCGTCACCTGCGCGTTGGCAAACGTCTTGGCGGTGAGCAGCGAGCCGCCATAAACCATCACCAGCGCCGCAAACACAATAATGCACAGCTCAATCACCACATTGAGCGTGCGCTTCGCCACGCCCTTGAGCCGCATCGCCAACAAATCAATCGCCAGATGCTGCTTCGTCGCCGACGCCTGCGCTGCGCCCAAAAGCCCAACCCACATAAAGATGAAACGCGCCAACTCGTCAGTCACCGTACTCGGCGTGCTGGTGACATAGCGCGACGCCACCTGCCACACCACACAGGCGACCAGCGCGAACGCCAGCACCGTCAAGACAAAACCATTGACCCTTTGCACCCACAAAGCAAGCGCATCCAGCCGCGAACGCGGCAACACAGACGGAGTTTCAGACATGGCAGGTTCTCCCAGATAAAAGAAAAAAGAAGCGGGGCGCAACGCGCGACAAATGCAGTTTAACCAGTCTTGAATAATTGGTCAACCAGAGCTTGACATTGGTCGAGTAGCACGGCAATATACACCTATCACCATTCCATCACCTGAATTTCACAATACTTCACCGGAGAATCACATGAAGAACCTCAAAAAAGCCCTGCTTGCCGCAGCCGTCGCCTCGCTTGCCTTCAGCGCGCAAGCCGCCGTCACCCTCAAACTGAGCCATAACCAAAGCAAGGACATCCCCGTCCACAAAGCGATGCAGGCCTTTGCCGACAAAGTGAAGGAATACACCAACGGCGAAGTCAAAATCCGCATCTACCCCAACGCCCAACTCGGCACACA
>CAURAS010000241.1:0-2953 GCA_963522865.1 uncultured Cardiobacterium sp. | reverse complement strand
CGATGAGGCGGGTGAGGATGGGCAGGACGAAGGCGGCGGTTTTGCCGCTGCCGGTTTGCGCGGAGAGTTGCAGGTCGCGCCCGGCAATGGCCAGCGGAATGGCTTGTGCCTGGATGGGGGTCGGGGTGGTGTAGCCGCTGTCCGCGATGGCGGTGAGCAGGGCTTGCGGGAGGTGAAGGTCGTTGAAGGTTTGCATGGATCGCTCCGATGAGGTAGGCAATGGCAAACCATGACGACCGCAGCGCCGAGAGGGTTACGAAGATGAGGGTTGCCGGAATTTTCATTTCATCGGCAACAATCAGGTGAAGCCTCGTGCTTCGGATCGCGGGCGATGTCGTCAAAGGGCGCGCATTGTACGCGAGCGCGGCCGGTTGTAAAGGAAAAGTTACGGCAGATGTCTATAATGCCGCCGTTTTCACCACCCCACCCCGCCATGCGCATTTTGAGCTACAACATTCAGGCCGCCATCAACGCGCGCAGTTATCTCAGCTACACCTGGCAATGGCACCGGCAAATCCTGCCCGGCCCTGCCAAACGCAAGACGCTCGCCCGCATCGCCGCCTACATCAGCCAGTTTGACCTCGTCTGCCTGCAAGAGATTGACCTCGGCGGCCTGCGCAACGGCTTTCACAACCACGTCGAGCAACTGCGCGATTTGACCGGCCTGCCCTACGCGCTGGCGCAAACCAACCGCCGCCTCGGCAAACTCTCGCTGCATGGCAACCTTATCCTCAGTAAAACACCACTGCGTGAGGTGTTGAACCAGCCGCTGCCGTCGCGCATTCCGGGGCGCGGAGTGCTGGCAGCGGCGGTGGCAGGCGCGTGCGGCGAGCTGGTCGTCGCCAATGTGCATTTGAGCCTCGGCGCCATTGACCAGCACCGCCAGCTGCGCTTTATCCGTAACCGTCTCGCCGCCTGGCCGAACGTGCTGATTACCGGCGACTACAACTGCACTCCGGACGCGCCGCAACTGCGCATCCTCGCCGAACACGGTTACCAGCGCCTCGGCGACGCCAGCCCGACTTTTCCCAGCTGGAAACCGCGCAAGGCGCTCGATCATGCCTTTCTCAAAGGCGACCTGCGCGCGCGCAGCCACGTCAGCCTGGAGCGCGAAAGCGATCATCTGCCGCGGGTAATTGAGCTGGAAGGGTGATTTATACATACACCTCGAGCGCTCAGCTGTATGTAAATAGCTTTTCGGTTTGTCTATTGGGCATTGAGGTATGCCAGCAATCCCCGCCCCGGGTTTCCATGAAAAAGGCTACCGCCTTTGATTCATGGGAGCCCTGCCCTCCCCCACCGGGTTTACATACACTACGAGCGCTCAGCTGTATGTATATTGGGGAAGATAGCGGGTTATATGCCGTCTGTTTTGCGTATCCCGCGCGCGGTGTCGGCAAATTTGCGCACTGCTCTGTGCAGCGCCTCGCGTGCTTCGCAGATTTCCCGGTCACGGTCGCGGCTAAGGATGGCAAGCAGGGCGTGGTTAAAGAGCGCGACCAGGATAAAGGTCATGGCAATGAGCAGCCCCGCCGCCTGTGGCTTCCAGAAACCCAGTTTGAGGGCAAGCGCGATGGCGAGGATGAGCCAGCCGAGCCAGAGTAGGGCGCAAAGGGTGATGAGTGCAGTGGGTTTGTGTATCTGGAAGCTGTCCGGCAGCGCGCTTTCTGCCCAGATTTCTTCACCGAGGCTGTAGTTGTAGACGGCGGCCAGCTGCGCTTCGCCGCCTTTTGCCGCCGCGACCCAGACGAGGGCGACGTCATGCCCTTCGCGCAGTGACAGGTTCCAGTTTTCCAGCTCAACCGCTTCTTCTTTGCCGCTTGCCTTGTCGCGCAGGAAGAATTCGTTGTGGATTTTGGTGTTACTACTGCTGGTAAGGGTCGTTTCGCCGCTGATACGGGTATGCACGGTACGGTTTTTTTGCGTGCTGATGACCGTGCCGCGAAAAATGGTGATGGTGCAGCGGTAGCGGTTTTTGTAGTGGAAATCGCGGGTGCGGCGCATGGGTCAGGTGGCGACGATATGGCGCAGGATTTCAGCGGTGATGTAGCCGCCGATGGTGCCGAGGGTGTAGCCGAGGATGCCGAGCAGCACACCGACCGGGGCGAGTGCCGGGTGGAAGGCGGTGGCGACGATGGCGGCGGAGGAGGCGCCGCCGGTGTTGGCGTTTGAGCCGACGCAGAGGAAGAAGAGCGGCGCGCGGATGAGGCGGGCGACGGCAAAGACGATGGCGATGTGGATGCCCATCCACAGCGCGCCGACGAGCAGCAGCCGCCATTGTTCGTGGATGCCATTCAGGCGGATTTGCATGCCAATGGCGGCGATGAGGATGTAGATGAGCGCGGTGCCGAGTTTGGAGGCGCCGGCGTGGTCGAGTTTGCGCGCCGGGGTGAAGGAGAGCGCGAGGCCGATGAGGGTAACGAGCAGCACTTGCCAGAAGAAAGCGCTGTTCAGGCTATATTCGGCGGCGCGCGGGTACTGGCCGAACCAGGTGGCGAGCGCGTTGCCCAGGGTGTTGCTCACGCCGACCACGGCGAAGGTCAGGCCGAGGATTTGCATGATGTCCGGCAGGGTGGTGATGCGCGCGTGTTCGCGTTCGTAGGCCTCCACGGTGCGGATGACCTGGTCAATGCCGCTGGTATCTGCCTTCAGCCAGCGGTCAATACGCGGCGCATGGCGCGCCATGGCGAGGATGGCAAACAGCCAGACGGAGGCGAGGGTCGCGTCTATCAGCAGCATGGTGCCGAAAAGGTCGCCATCCACGTGGTACAGCTCTTTCATCGCCGCCTGGTTGGCCGCGCCGCCAATCCAGCTGCCGGCGATGGTGGCGAATCCGCGCCAGATGCGGTCGCCATCAACCCATTCGGGCGCAATGGCGTGAAAAATGGCGAGGCTCAGCACACCGCCGAGGATGATGGCGAGGCTCGCGGTCAAAAACATCGCCAGCACTTTC
>CAURAS010000240.1:0-2973 GCA_963522865.1 uncultured Cardiobacterium sp. | reverse complement strand
GCTGGGGCGACGCCAAACAGGCGCTGTTTGAACAAATCAACGCCGAACTCGCCGAGCCACGCGAACGCTACCGCGAACTGACCGCCAATCCGGCCCGCATCGAAGACATTTTGCAGGCTGGCGCTGCCAAAGCACGAAAACACACGCGCCCGCTGCTCGACGCAGTACGCGATGCGGTCGGCATCCGCCCCTTACGCTAACCGATTGAAAATAAAAAGCCCTGCATCAGCAGGGCTTTTTTTAGGATGGACATTTATACATACACCTGAGCGCTCGATGTGTATGTAAATGGGGCTTAACGCAGGAGGAACAAGGTCTTGCCGTTAATGCGCACTTCGTTACCATTGACGTCAATTTGCAGCAGGTAGTCGCCTTCTTCGTCGGCGGGCAGGCGGTCTTTGCCAAGTGCAAACAGGAGGATGGGCAGGAGACCGCTGTCGCGCGCGTATTCGCCGTAGAGGCGGAATTCGCCGCGGGTGCCGTTGAGTTGGGCGATGTTGTATGGCGGCGGGAACAAGAGCGGGAAAAGCAGGCTGCCGCTGATGTGGGTGGTTTGTTCCTGGTTGCTGGTGATGATGAGGCGGTTGCCGTCCGCTTCTTGCTGGAGTGAGAGGTAGAGGCGGTCGCCGTTTAGCGCTTTGGCGACGGGTAGTTCAAAGGTCGGGCTGGTTTGGGCTTCGAGGTTGCGCAGGCTACCGTTCGCGCGGTAGTAGGCGGTGATGCTGCTGTTTTGCAGGCGCTGGCTCGTCGGCTTGCCGTAGCTCGCTTTGCTTTTGAAAGTGATGTCTTCGATGTTGTAGCGCTGTTCGGCGCGGGTCAGCGTGCCTTGCAGGTTGTAGAGGGTGATGTCTTGTTGTTCGCTGGTGCTGATGTCGCGCCGGGTGAGGTTGAGCTGCGCCGCGCTCAGGCGCAATGCTTCACCGTCGCTACGGTAGGTGCCGCTGCTGCGCGTAAGATCCAGGCGGTAGCGGCCTTCCAGCCATTGTTGTCGCCCGAGCAGCCATTCGCCGTTGCCGCGATCAAGGGTGCGGATGTGGCTGTGCCAGCTCAGGCGCAGGCCGTCGCTGTCAAGGTTGGCGGTGTGGTTGGCGTCAATGCGGATGAGCTGGTGGATTTGCCCAAGGATGGCAATGCGGGTTTGCAGGTGCAGATGGCCGTCCGGCAAGTAGGGGGCGTAACGACCGTCGCTATCGCTATTGCTGAGGGTGGCGCTGATGAGGTTGATGCCGCTGTTAAAAAGCGGTGCGTGGTTGATGCGGGCGTGCAGGGTGGTGCTGTACCAGGTCGGCTGGCCGTC
Source organism: uncultured Cardiobacterium sp. (assembly GCA_963522865.1). Classification (GTDB taxonomy): domain Bacteria; phylum Pseudomonadota; class Gammaproteobacteria; order Cardiobacteriales; family Cardiobacteriaceae; genus Cardiobacterium. Next base: position 1,676 of record CAURAS010000240.1, on the reverse strand, counting down.
GTAGGGACGGATGCTGACGCGAATGTCCGCCTGGCTGCTGAAGTAGCCGCGTTGGTAGCGTTCGAGTTGCAGCACGATGCCTTTTTCACGCAGTTGTCCAGCGTCTCTACCGTCTAGGAAGGTGCGCACCTGCGCCTCTATTTGCGGCGCAAGGAAGGATGGCACCAAAATGGCGATGATGAGCCAGATGACGGCGATGAAGGCAAGGATGCGTTTGATCATGGGCGCCCGAAACGGGATAGCAGGGATTTCCGCGCGGCGTCTGTAAGCGCAGAGGCCGCACGGCGCGGGAGTTACAAGGTTTGTAGTAGGGCGATGGTGTCGCGGATGGTGCGTTCGCTGTATTCGGCGAGATGCGGTGCGTCAGGCTGGTCAAGGCAAAGTTCAATCAGTCCGCAGAACATCATCGAAAGATAAAAATAAAGGTATTCGGGATCGGCTTCACGGCGCAGTTCGCCGTTCTCTTTGCCGCGCTTGACCGCGTCGCGACACTGTAACTGCCACAGTGTCTGGTATTCCTTATGCAGTTTTTCCAGTGGCGGATTTTTGCCGTGTTGGTGAAAGGCGCGGAAGAAACGCAAACGATCGGGATGACGGATGAGATCCTGAAAGTAGGCGATGAAGTTGTCGCCCAGATTTTTCCAGGTATTCGGCGCAGCAATGGCAGCAGCGTTCTGGCTGATAAGGTCGGCAAATTGCGCCTGCGCCAACGCGGCAAGTATTTCTTCTTTATTTTGAAAGTGCCAGTAGATAGCGCCGCGGGTGACTTGCGCCTTCCTGGCGATGCTGCTCAGCGTACTCTGGGCATAGCCTTCTTCATCAAAGAGAATGAGGGCAGCCTGAAGGATGTCATCGCGGGTTTGTTCGGCTTCAGCTTTGGTTCTACGCATGTTTTCACGAGGGTTTGTGGATTTCCGCGCAGTATAGCAAGGTTTCTGGACTTACATACAATGCTGTATATAATGCGCAGTTCTTTCAGCATTTTAATGAGGAAATTATGATGGAGATTCGCTTGCAATATCTGATGGTTGCCATGTTTGTGGCAACGTCGCTGTCGCCCGCTTTGGCGCAAGAGAAGAAGGATGAGGGCGAGAAAAAGGAGAATGCCGCGCCAGCTGCTGCGCAGCAACAGCAAAAACCACCGCCGGCGAAGGTTATCGTCGTCAAACCGCAGACGGTCATCGTTACCGAAAACCTGCCGGCGCGGCTGGAAGCCTCGCGCGAGGCGGTGATTCAGCCGCAGGTCAGCGGCATCGTGCAGAAGCGCCTGTTTGAAGAAGGCTCGCTGGTGCGCGCCGGGCAGCAGCTCTATCAGATTGATGACGCGGTTTATCAGGCGAATTTGCAGTCTGCGAAGGCGCAACTGTCGCTGGCACAGGCGAACAAGGCACTGGCGCAAAGCACCGCCAACCGCTACGCGCCACTGGTGAAAGAGAAAGCGGTGTCGCGTCAGACGTATGATCAGGCGCTGACCGAGGTGAAGGTCGCCTCCGCCAACATCATGGTTGCCGAAGCGGCGATCAAGCAGGCGGAAATCAAGGTGCAGTACGCCAAGGTGTTGGCGCCGATTTCCGGCGTCATCGGCAAGTCGAACGTCTCCGAAGGCGCGCTGGTCGCCCTTGGCAGCACCGCCAATATGGCGAAGATTCAGCAGCTTGACCCGCTTTATGTGAACA
>CAURAS010000239.1:0-3009 GCA_963522865.1 uncultured Cardiobacterium sp. | reverse complement strand
GATACGCATGGTGTGAGCCTCCTGATTTTCAGTGGCGGCGTATTTTAGCAGAATGGCTTGCCTGCCGCGGCGCAGACGGTTTACATACACTTTGAGCGCTCAGCTGTATGTATAGCGGAATAAAAAAGGCGACCTAAGGGCATGTTGACAAGTCGACGAATGAGCCCCTCTCTCTTGCTGCGCAAGCAAATACTTGTCGCTACGCGAGCTGTTCCAGTCCCTCTGGGACACGTAGCGCTCGCGAAGCGAGATAGGGGTTGGGGTGAAGACGGCAAACAATTGAAAAACCGGAACTCTGGTTCATCAATGATTGCTCCCCTCCCCCGGCCCCACGCAAAATGCGGACGCATTTTGCGTGAGAACCCACCCGCTGCGGACTTCGCCCTGCAGGGGAGGTGGATTCAAATTGTCAACAACTCCTAGTTGCCAAAGAAAAATTCAATGATGCTGTCCCAGATAATGTCAATAAACCATTTTTTAGCCGCCAAAAGATAAAGCAGAAAATAGTTAATATGAGAGTGATAATGGCCTTTAGAATGGGCATGGAAATTTTTTATATAGTCGATTTTTTTACGACTATTCTTTATCGGCCTTTTCCCAGAATTTTAGGTGGATTTTCTTGTCGGGATGAAAAACAATTACATGGGCAAATGCCGTTGATATAAACATGAAAGCCGCGAGGATAATTGCCGATATAAGGCGGTTTCCTTTTCCGTCAATGGCTGACAGCCATATCATCAAGACGCAGCTGAATGCGTAACTGATAATAAGCGGCCACATTTTTATTTTCCAGGGTTTTTCCCAGAAAGCAATTGTGATTGTGATAAAGGAGACAAGTCCCATAAAGAGGTATCCCATTTTCTTATCCGTATTTATTGCAACAATTCCTGCAACGGCGCGAAGTGGTTTTGCAGGTAGGTCTCAAAGTCGGGCTGCGGCTCGGCTTCTTTTTCTTTTTGCCGCTCCAGGCTGGCGGCAGCTTGTTTTTTTAGCGCTTCTTCAACTTCTGCGGCGAGTGGCGCGTGCAGGGTGGTAGCGTGTTTTTCGCGCCAGCCGAGGTGGTAGTCGAGGAAGCCCGCGTGGTTGCCCGCTTGCGCGCGGTAGGGCAGGTGGCGGCGCGCTTCCACTTCTGCGATGAGGTAGGCAAGCGCGGTGCGGGTTGCACTCTCGCCGCGTTCGGCGTCAAGGCGTGCGGCGACGGGTTCGAGTGCGTGCAGCAGTTCGAGCGCCGCTTCTTGTACGGGGCGGTCGCGCTGTTGTTGTTTGAGGGTGAAGTGGTCGCTTAAGCCGCAGCAGGCGGTGCGCAGGCGGTTGTGCGCGTTTTCGTCGCGGGCGCTGTGGTTTTGTGGCGGTTCGGGGTTCAGGATGACCCAGAGCATGAAGGTTTCGAGGAGGCGCAGTTGGTCGAGGCTGACGCCGCAAGGGTCTTCGGGGTTGCAGTCCAAGAGGCGCAGTTCGAGGTAGGCGATGCCGCGCCGCGCGAGCGCCAGTGTCGGCAGTTCGTTGTTTTTGATGGGTTGTTTGGGGCGGGCGGCGGTGTAGTATTCGTTGGCGATTTGCAGGATATGGGTGCTGATTTGTTTGCGGCTGCCGTCGGGGTTGTAGAGGCCGAGGTGCTCAAAGCGCGGCGCGGGGGTCGATACGGCGCTGGCGAGGTCGCGGGTGTAGGTGGCGAGGTCGTTGAAGCTGATGGTGAACGGGGTTTTGTTCTGGTAGCCGAGGTCGCTCATGCGCAGGCTGGTCGCGCCCGTCCAGCCAAGGGTGTGCGGTGCGAGCGGGTCAAGCACGGCGCGCGCCGGGATGAAGCTGTCGTGCACCGCGGGGGAGGCGCCGTAGAGGTAGTTGATGAGCCAGGCGTGGCGGTTGATGGCGCGTAGCGCGCCCATGTAGCGGCGGTTGATGTAGTCCTGGTCGGGCGTCTCGCCGTCGCGCGCCGCCAGTTGTGCCCACAGCGCCGCGGGGGGCGAGTAGTTGTAGTGGATGCCGGCGATCATTTGCATGGTTTTGCCGTAGCGGTGGCCGAGGCCTTCGCGGTAGAGGCGCCGCATTTTGCCGCCGTTGCTCGTGCCGTAGTAGCCGATGGCGATGTCGTCGCTGTTTTCCGGCAGGATGCACGGCATGCTGCCCGGCCAGAGTTGTTCGTCGCCGATGCTTTGCGCGCAGTAGCGGTGCAGGGCGAGGAGTTGGGCGTAGGCGGCTTCCGGTGTGGGATGCGGGTCGGTAACGAGTTCGAGCAGGGTTTCGGCGTAGTCGGTGGTGATGTTCGGGTGGGTGTAGGCGCTGCCGAGGGCTTGCGGGTGCGGCGTAGTGGCGAGGGTGGCATCGGGGTTGGTGCGCAGGGTTTCGCGTTCGATGCCGATGTTGCCGTGGGCGAGGGTGAGGTCTTGCATGGCCGGTCTCCGTGGAAATGTGCTGGCATCATAGCTTATGATGCCGTTTTCAGTCATGTTTGGAGGTTGTGATGGATATTGCGGTGTTGATGGATGAGTTGGAGTCAATCAAGCCCTACAAGGACACGACGTTTGCGCTGATGCTCGCCGCGCAGGCGCTCGGCCACCGGGTGATGGTCTTCGGTCAGCGCGACTGGCAGGTGCGCGACGGCGCGGTGCAAGCCTATGTGCGTACGGTGCAACTTTATGATCAGGATGAGGATTATTTCCGCGTGCTTAACGAGGAAGTGATTGATTTGGGCGAGGTGGATGTGGTGCTGCAACGCAAGGATCCGCCGTTCAACCTGCGCTATATCTATGATTCTTATATGCTTGATTTGCTGGAGGCGCAGGGGGTGCAGGTGGTGAATCCACCGCAGGCGCTGCGCAATATGAACGAGAAATTCGCCATTACCCGCCTGCCGCAATGCACGCCGGAGACGCTCATTACCAAGTCGCGCGGCGAGATTCTCGCTTTTCTGCGCGAGTTCGGCGAGGCGGTGGCGAAACCGCTGGACGGCATGGGCGGCAGCGGTGTTTTCAAGCTGACCCAGGGCGACAAGAACACCAACGCGATTTT
>CAURAS010000238.1:0-3041 GCA_963522865.1 uncultured Cardiobacterium sp. | reverse complement strand
TTGTCCTATAGAGGCAATGTCCTCAAAAACAGCCTCCATTTTGTCCTATACGCCTGGATGCCCAAAGCGGGGGGCGCTTCGAAGGTAAACAGGTCATCCAGTTTTAACCTCCATTTTGTCCAATGCGCCTCATTTTTACCGCTAACGGCGGGTCGCTGGCAATGCCGGGAGCGGCGGAAATGCCGAGAAAACTGGTGAAGGAAAGTACGAGAAACAATTCGGTGGTAAACATGGTGGACGCCTTGTGATAGCGGGTAAAAATTATCGCCATGGGCATTGCTGCGCATGGCGATATTTTTTTGCTTCGCGGCGAACGGAGATTTAGCGCTTCGCGCGGCGGATGGCAGCGAGCTGTGCCATGGTTTGTGCCAACTCTGCCTGCGCACGCGCCAGTTCCAATTTGGTGCTGGCTTTGTCGCGCATTTTGTCTTCGGCGCGACGGCGCGCTTCGCGCACCCGCTCTTCATCCAGTTTTTCGGCACGTTCGGCATCATCGGCGAGGATGATGGTCTGCTCGTGCTGCACTTCGATGAAGCCGCCAGAGATGTAGATGACTTCTTCTTTGCCGCCTTCCTGGGTCAGGCGCACTTGTCCTGCCTTGAGGACGGCAAGCAGCGGCGCGTGTCCTGCGAGGATACCCAGTTCGCCGTGGTCGGCGGTGGCGACGATGCGCTCCGCCTCGCCGCAAAAGAGCTGGCGGTCGGCGCTGACCATGTTGACGTGAAAGGTGTTCGCCATCGTGTTTCCCCTGCGGGTTTATTTGACGGTTTCGGCTTTTGCCAGCACTTCGTCAATGGTACCAACCATGTAGAAGGCCTGCTCCGGGATGTGGTCGTACTCGCCATCCACGATGCCCTTGAAGCCCCGGATGGTTTCTTTCAGCGGCACGTATTTGCCGGGCGAGCCGGTGAAGACTTCGGCGACGAAGAAGGGTTGCGAGAGGAAGCGCTGGATTTTGCGCGCGCGATACACCACTTGTTTGTCTTCTTCGGAGAGTTCGTCCATGCCGAGGATGGCGATGATGTCGCGCAGTTCTTTGTAGCGCTGCAACACGCCTTGTACGCGGCGGGCGGTTTCGTAGTGTTCGTCGCCAATAACGAGCGGGTCAAGCTGGCGCGAGGTGGAGTCAAGCGGGTCAACGGCCGGATAGATACCGAGCTCGGCAATCTGGCGCGACAAGACGACGGTGGCATCCAAGTGGGCGAAGGTGGTCGCCGGTGAGGGGTCGGTAAGGTCGTCCGCCGGAACGTACACCGCCTGGATGGAGGTGATGGAGCCGGTTTTGGTTGAGGTGATGCGTTCTTGCAGTTTGCCCATTTCCTCGGCGAGTGTCGGCTGGTAGCCCACCGCCGACGGCATCCGTCCCAAGAGTGCCGATACTTCGGTACCGGCCAGGGTGTAGCGGTAGATGTTATCGACAAAGAAGAGAACGTCACGGCCTTCGTCGCGGAAGTATTCGGCCATGGTGAGACCGGTGAGGGCGACGCGGAAGCGGTTACCCGCCGGTTCGTTCATTTGTCCATAGACCAGCGACACTTTGTCGAGGACGTTGGACTCTTTCATTTCGTAGTAGAAGTCGTTACCTTCGCGCGTCCGTTCACCGACACCAGCGAAGACGGAGTAACCGCTGTGCTCAATGGCGATGTTGCGGATAAGCTCCATCATGTTGACGGTTTTACCTACACCGGCGCCGCCGAAGAGACCAACTTTACCGCCCTTGGCAAACGGACAGAGCAGGTCAATAACTTTGATGCCGGTTTCGAGCAGTTCGGTGGAGTTCGCCAGTTCGTCGTAAGCGGGTGCCTTGCGGTGGATGCCCCAGTAGGCCTCGGCGTCAATTTTCGGACCGTGGTCAATTTCTTTGCCGAGTACGTTCATGATGCGACCAAGGGTCGCCTTGCCCACCGGTACGGTAATCGGTTCACCGGTGTTTTTGACTTCCATGCCACGCACCAAGCCTTCCGAGGAACCCATGGTGATGGTGCGCACGACGCCGTCGCCGAGCTGTTGTTGTACTTCAAAGACGATGCCGCCCTGTTCGGCAATCAGCGCGTCGTTGATTTTCGGCACTGCGTCTTCGGGGAATTCGATATCGACGACCGCGCCGATGACCTGAACTATTTTACCGGTACTCATCTTTACCTCTTTTCAATTCAATCCGTTCATTCATACGGCTGCTGCGCCGCTGACGATCTCCGTCAGCTCCTGCGTAATTGCGGCCTGACGGGCTTTGTTGTATTGCAATTCGAGCTCGCCAATCAGGTTGGCGGCGTTGTCCGATGCGTTCTTCATGGCAATCATCCGCGCCGACATTTCGCAGGCGATGTTTTCCGCGACCGCCTGTTTGACCAGCGATTCGAGATAGCGCACCGCGAGTTTGTCGAGGATTTGCTCGGCATCGGGTTCGTAATCGTATGCCCAGGAATATTCCGGCGCGTAGTGGTCATCGCTGATGATGGTCGCGGGCAAAAACTGCATGATCATCGGCTCTTGCGTCATGGTGTTGACGAAGCGGTTGCCGACGAGATAGATCCGATCCAGCTCGCCATTACGGTAGGCATCAATCATCGCACTGATGCCACCGATGAGGTCGCGTAATGCCGGGTTGTCGCCATAGGCATCCACGGTGGTAACGATTTTCCCGTTCATGCGGTGGACAAAGGCGATACCCTTGCGTCCGAAGACGCTGAATTGCATTTCGCAACCTTGTTGGTTGTGCTCATCAACATGCGCCAGCAGTTTTTTGAACAGGTTAATGTTCAGGCCACCGCACAGTCCGCGATCGGTACTGACGACGATGTAGCCGACTTTTTTTACCGGCTTGTCGCTTTCGCTGAAAAATGGGTGCGCTACTTCACCGCGCGCCTTAAGCAAGTGCGCGATGACGCGGAGGATGTTTTCCACATAGGGCCGCCCTTCCTGCATGGCATCTTGCGAGCGCCGCATTTTCGAGGCCGCCACCATTTGCATGGCTTTGGTGATTTTCTGCGTGCTTTTGATGCTTTTTATCTGCGAGCGTATGTCTTTGGCATTAGACATGG
>CAURAS010000237.1:0-3086 GCA_963522865.1 uncultured Cardiobacterium sp. | reverse complement strand
AGCCTTTGCTTTCGCCGAAGACGATGTGTGACGGGATGAGTTTGTCCATCACTTCCTTGTCATCAGCGAAGGAGGCGGACGGGTTGTCGTAGCGTTTGTATTTGCCGTCTTTGTCTTTCGGGATGTAGTAGTCCTGTTCGCCGATATAGTAGGCTTTGTCGTAGTGCAGTTTGTTGCCGTTCTTGTCTTTCAGGCCTTCTTTCGGCAGAACGGTAATGGCGCCGTTCATGCCGTGCACCAGGTGCCACGGAATCATCGCGCCGCCCGGTGCGCAGTGGTAGATGAAGACGCCCGGTTTGGTTGCCTTGAAGCGCAGTACCACTTCCTGACCCGGGGCGACGTGGGTCAGGTCGCCGCCGCCGAGGGCGCCGGTGGAGGCGTGGAAGTCAATGTTGTGGATGAGCTGGTTTTTGCTGTCGTTTTTCAGGGTGAGCTCAACGTAATCGCCTTCGTGGACGACAATCATCGGGCCGGGAACGGTGTTGTTATAGGCGAACGCCCACATGAAGACACCCGGCTCAACTTCGATTTCTTTCTCGACGATGTTCATCTCGACCTGGACAACGCGCGGTTTGGCGGGTGCTTCCAGTGTGTGTTCCGGCACGGCAGGCGGCGGCACGAGAACTTGTTTGACGTGTTCCAGTTTGTCCAGACCTTCTGCCTGCACACCGACCTTATAGCCTTCAAGGCCGCCGGTGTGCGCTGCGCCTTCTGCGGCGAAGCTGGCGGGGGCAGCGATGACCATCGATGCGGCGACGGAGAGGGATAACCAAGTTTTTCGCATAAAGCGCTCCTGTTTAGGTTAGGGGTTTGTAAAAATTTTTTAAGATTATAGAGACAACCCCATTTTGGCAGGTTGACCTGTATCAATTAGTCCAAAAAAATGTGAATTACTGTGGATGGTGTGAAAACGCGCAACCATGCGACATTTGCTGCCGTTTTCCATTATGATTGTCGCCTTTTGCAAGAAGGAACGAACCATGCCCGACAAAACCCTGACCCGCCGCGAACGCCAGCAGATAGCCGCCTGCGATGCTGCCGGACTGCGCATCCTGCTGGTCGCGCAAGAAAACGCGCTCTTGATGCTGCGCTACCTCGCCGAATGGCTGCGCCAGGGCGGCGCGAGTGGTGCGGGCGAGCGCCTCGCCGCCTTTACCCGCGAGCTGGACAGCGCACCCTCGCACCGCGCGCTGATTGGCGCGCACATCCACGGCTGGCTGCAAAACCTGCACCTCTACGCCAGCCTGGTCAGCGTCGGCATCTTCGCCCGCACCGGCGTCCTGCACGAAACCGCGACCCTGCTCTACGACCGCCTGAACCCGCTACCGGTAGACGAACACCAGCTGCAAGACGTCCTCGACAGCGTCTTCAACGGCAGCAAAGACCTCGAATGGCTAAGCGCCATCGCGCCGCGCCAATGGCTCAGCCTCTTCGCCCGCCTCAGCGAAAACGACGAACAGCGTGGCCGCACCCGCCGCCTCATGCGCGAAGAAAGCACCTACGCGCTGGAAATGCTCGCCATCCGCCTGAGCGCCGAAGACCTCGCGCCCGACCTGATACGGCTGGACAAACGCCTGCTGGATCTCGACTCGCCCTTCGTCGCCCTTGAGCGCGAACTGGCGCGGCTCATCACCAGCTGGCGCGACGAACCGAACACCCCGACCGATGCCGCAACCCTCGCCCAAGCGGGCGTGCTCATTGACCAGGCGCGCCAACAACTGCACCATTTGAACAGCCGCGCCATCGCCTCCGGCAGCTCGCTTGCCACCGCGCACCTTCTGGAGCGCCTCGCGCAAAGCCTCGACCGCCTCGAAGCGCTGCTTGCCGTGCTCACCGCCGAAAGCCCCGAAAGCGAAGCGCGCCACTGGCTCGCGCTCCTGAACCAGCTCATCGAAAACGGCCTGCGCCGCCGCAACATCCGCCACCTCTGGAGCCGCAGCGCCTACCTCCTCAGCCAATCCATCACCCAGCACAAAAGCGCGCACGGCGAACACTACATCGCGCGCGGCTGGCAAGAATACCGCCGCATGTACCTGAGCGCCGCCGGCGCAGGCATCATCATCGCCCTGATGGCGCTCCTCAAAATCCGCCTTGCCGGCGCCGCCATCAGCTACAACACCTACATCCTGCTCTCCAGCCTCGACTACGGCATCGGCTTCGTCCTCATCTACCTCTGCCACTGCACCGTCGCCACCAAACAACCGGCGATGACCGCGGCGCGCATGGCAGAAGCCATCGAAAACACCCAACAGGGTCGCGCTGGCGCGCGCAAACTGGCACAACTCCTCATCGACGTAAACCGCTCACAAAGCATTGCCGTCCTCGGCAACCTCAGCCTCGCCATGCTCACCGCCACCGCGCTCAGCCTCATCTGGGCAGGCAAAACCGGCACACCGCTGCTCGACCACCACAGCGCCGAACACCAAATGGCGGCGCTCGCCCTGCCCTCCGCGCTCCTCTACGCCGCCATAGCCGCCGTCTGGCTGTTTTGCTCCGGCATCATCGCCGGCTACTACGACAACCGCGCCCAGTACCTGCGCCTGCGCGAACGCCTACGGGTAAACCCGCTGCTGCGTCGCCTCCTGCGCGCGCGCGCCCGCGCCAAATTCGCCGACTTCATCCATGACCACCTCGGCGCGCTGGCCAGCAACTTCCTCTTTGGCGTCCTGCTCGGCATCACTCCGTGGATCGGCAAAATACTGGAACTGCCGCTGGACATCCGCCACATCGCCTTCTCCTCGGCCAACCTCGCCTACGCCACCGCCAGCCATCCGGAAGGCATCGGCGTCTTCGCGCAAGGCCTCTTTGCCGTCATCGCCATCGGGCTGGTGAACCTCTGGGTCAGCTTCGCTTTGGCGCTGCGCGTCGCCCTGCGCGCCCGCGACGCCCGCTTCCCGCCGCTGCGCCAATTCATCAGCGTACTCGCCGAAGAAATCCGCCGCGACCCGCGCGCCCTCTTCTTCCCACGTCGTATCAGCAGTCACACCGTAGAAAGCCGGACATAAATATACATACACATCGAGCGCTCAGCTGTATGTGGCGAATTTACAATCCAAGTGCAACAGCAACAAAAAAAGACGCCCATA
>CAURAS010000236.1:0-3093 GCA_963522865.1 uncultured Cardiobacterium sp. | reverse complement strand
CCAGATGGGCAATCTGGCGGAAACGCACCTCGCACAGCGGCACCGTCTGCGGCGGTAGGAAGCGGTCGGCAAAAGCATCGTGAAAGGCGAGCAGTTCCGCCTGTCGCTTCGCCCGCGCCCGCCCCAGTTTCGGTTCACCAATCAGGAGATAAATGATGACACCCAAGAGCGGGAAGGCAAACAGTACCGTCAGCCAGGCGAGCGCGGCGCTGCTGGCGCGGCGCGAATAGATGATGCGCAGCGCGATGGTGACGGAGAGGCAGAAGTGACAGAGGACAAGCAGACCGTACCAGGGCATGGGGACTCCTGAAGATTGCGGGGTGAACAGAGAAGAGATGATTTACATACAGCTGAGCGCTCGATCTGTATGTATAAATGGCAGGCGGCATTCTGGAAGATTATTTACATACATATGAGCGCTCGATGTGTATGTATAAATGACTACGTTGTCTGCTCCTTAAAACAACTCTTCGCCACTGGGGACGTTGGGATGGGCAAAGAGCTGCTCGTAAATGTGGGGTCGATCGACTATGTCGGCCATGCGGGCCTTCCAGGCGTTCATAACCTGCGTCCGCAGATATTCCTGCGAAGCTGCCAGTTCGCTGACGATGCCAATGCCAGAGTCAATACTTGCCTGGCGCAGGTCGTTGGCCAGCGCGTTCAGGATGGGATTGTTTTCGACGATGCCGTTGATGTCGCTTGCCATGACGGCGTCCTTGCCGTGGTAGAGGCGGCTCGCGTTCAAATAGGCAAGCATCTCGTACATGATGTCGGCGCTGGCGAAGAAACTGTCTTGCAGGGCGTCAGCGCGCGCTTTTTGTTCCTGGTACTGCCGGTAAATCTTGTCGTATTCCTCCTGAGTGTAGAGCGTGGGAGCATCCGGCGCTTTTTCTTCGGGTTCGGCGCTGACAGCACTTGCGGCGGCAACAGCCGGGCTGATTTCTTCTTGTAGCAGTTGCCAGGCGGGGACGAGCGGGTTGATATCTTCGGGGTTTATAACTTGCGGCGCGCTGTCTGCGGCTTCTGCCGAAGCGGGCGCGACGGAGGCATGATTTTCCATAGCGGGTTCCTGTGTGTTTTTGGCGGCAGTTTATCAGGTTATGCGTTTTTTCCGCGTCTGACGCTTGGGCCTGAAGTCGTTATACATACACCTCGAGCGCTCGGCTGTATGTATAAATACAGCGTATTAACCGCGCGAAATCGCGTGGATGACCTTTAATGAAGGGGGCGACGGGAATCGCTATCATGCCGCGGTCGCAATCCAACGGAGAAAAACCATGAAAAAAAGCAATCTTGGCCTTGTTGCAGGCCTGTCCGCGATGATGATCGCCGGCTGTGAGACCGCTGGCGGCGGTTTCGGCGGCATGGCGAACCAGTCCACCGCGATGGGTACCGCTATCGGCGCGCTCGCCGGCGGCGTTGTCGGCCACCAAATTGACGACGACAAAGGCCGCTACATCGGCGCAGTCGCGGGTGCCTTGGCAGGCGCGGCCATCGGCAACTACATGGACCGCCAGCAGGAACAACTGCAACAGCAAGTCGCCAACAACGGCGTGCAAGTGCAGCGCGTCAATGAAAGCACCATCCAGCTCAACATCCAGAGCGAGGTGCTTTTTGACGTTGATAAATCCGTCATCAAGCCGAACTTCTACCAGCCGCTTTCCAGCATCGCGCAAACGCTGCAACAGTACCCGGAAACCGTCGTCCACGTGTACGGCTTCACCGACGCGAGCGGCAGCGACCAGCACAACATGCAGCTGTCGCAGCGCCGCGCCCAGTCCGTCGCGCAATACCTTGCGCAACAGGGCATCAACTCGCAGCGCTTCGTCGTGCAAGGTTACGGCGAACAGTACGCCACCGCGCAAAACAACCCGCAAGACCGCCGCGTCGCCATCTACATCAAGGCGATTGACCAGGCCAACCCGCAAGCGGCTTACACCCCGGTGTTCTGATTATTCAGCATCGCTTGCGAAAAACCCGCCATCTGGCGGGTTTTTCGTGCGCTTGTCATGGCATATTGAACCCAAAAGCCGCAGAATCCCGGCGCAGCACCTTTCCGCCTGAGCCGCCATTCAGACCATCGCACCTAAAAACATCTGGAATCGCGGTATGTTACGTGCCTGGTCCCGTAAATATTAGGACAGACAAAATCCCGCCATTGTTGCGTGGCAAGTATTAAAACGCCCACATCAAGATGCTGGAGTGCGAGAACGATGGATGGCTTAGCCAGTTTTATCCCCTCGAATAAAGGCAGCGTAGCTCACTGTTACCTTACTAGTAACTTTATGACTTGTAATAAAGTAGAAATAAAAAAAGACTTGGGGTAACATCGCCGCACGCCAAGCTATAAAGTTATGAAGGATAACTGCATAGCGGCGGTGTGCCGCAAGGCATGCAGGGAGAGCGCCGACCTGCCGGACAGACAGGACACGCCAGGAAGGCTCTCAACATCTCAACCGCCGAACCGGGTTCGACCCGCCAAGATGGCAACAAACCAAGTACATTCGAGGTAAACCATGGCCAAACAAATCGCCCTGACGCTAGCCAAGGTCAAAGGCAGCAGCAACAGCGCAGACATCATCGACCAAGTAAGCATCAACACCGGCAATGGAAGCCCGGTGCATGTGCGCGCGGTAGATAACGTCTACTACCAACTCACCGACCTGGAGACCCAATACGGTCCGGAGAACATCATGACCGAGCGGGTCGGCAACGACCTTTACGTCGCCTTTGAAGGCGAGAGCATCGAATCGCCGAGCCTGATCATTGACGACTACTACAGCCTGAACCCCAACGGCAGCAAGAACCTGCTGGTAGGCCAACACGAGAACGGCTCGTTCTACCCCTACATCCCGGAAAGCGCACAACAAACCGACGCAGTACACATGCTGGCCGACCATGTGGCTGCCGGGCAGGCGCTGGGTGGCGACTCCAGCTTTGCCGGCATCATACCGGCAGAAGCAGGCGGCGCGGGCTGGAGCCCGTGGGCGATTCTGGGCGGCATCGTAGCCTTGGGCGGCCTGTCAGCACTTGCCATTGCCGCACGCAACCACGACCGCCACCACCACAAACACCACGACGACCAGCCGCAAC
>CAURAS010000235.1:0-3096 GCA_963522865.1 uncultured Cardiobacterium sp. | reverse complement strand
AGAATTTCAGGCTGGAAGAGCCACAGTTCAAAACAAAAATATAGTGCGACATGAATGGTTCCTGATTGGAGAAAAAACGGCGCGATTTTAACAAAAAAGCGGGGACTGCGGGCGGTGGAGGGTAGCGCTGCGCGTTCATTTACATACACGTTGAGCGCTCGGCTGTATGTATAACCGCCGCTATCCTGCCAGTGGGATGCAGATATCCACGCGCCGTTCGGCCGCCGGGATGGCGTCGCAAGGTTCGTGGTATTCGAGGATGACGGGGTGGTCGTCCGCGATGTGTAGCCCGGCACGGGTGAACCATTCTTGCGCGAACCATTCATAGACGCGGTCCAGGTCGGCATAAGGGCCGCAGTGGTGCAGCACGGCGTAGCGCCCGCCGGCGATATGGCCTGCTTGCAGCGGTGGCTGGGCGTATTCCAGGGCAACGGTGGCGGCGACGTGTTTTTCGCTATGTAGCGGGTCAATGACCGGGTGGATGCTGAAGGCGCGCGTGTTGTGGGTATCGACGCCACGCAGGCGCAGCAGGGTATCGAGCTGGCAGAAGCTGTCGCCAAGGCGCTGGCAGTCGCCGGGGTGGGCGAGCATGACGACGGCGAGCGGCGCGCGGGTTTCAAGGCGCACCGGGTAAGCGCGGGCAGGACGGGTGCGGTATTGTTGCGGCGAGAGGCCGTAGGCGTCGCGGAAACTGCGCGCGAAGGATTGGGCGTTGTGGTAGCCGCATTCGCGCGCGATGGCGGCGAAGGGTTTGTCGGTATAGGCAATGAGCCAGGCGGCACGGTGCAGGCGCATCTCCTTGACGGTGGCGTGCAGGGTAGCACCGGTGATGTTGCGGTAGAGGCGGTGCCAGTGCCAGGGCGAGAGGCCGGCGGCATCGGCAACGCGGTAGAGGTCAATGCCGTCGGTGTAGTGGTCCTCCAAATAATGTAGGGCGCGGAGGAAACGCTGTTCGTGCAGATGGCTTTTCATGGTTTTTAGGATACAGGGCTTAAGCGCGATGTTGGGGCGATTTTACATACAGCCGAGCGCTCGATGTGTATGTAAACAGGGAAGCTGCGAACCCAAATCCGTAAACCGCTGATCTACCCCTCCCCCAGTGGGGGAAGGGCTGGGGGCGTTGGCAAACCGCATCTGGTAGTCCATTTACATACAGCTGAGCGCTCGATGTGTATGTAAATGACAGGTTACGGCCTGTTTAAGATAGCGTTGTTTCGGCAATATTCTTTTGCGTAGAATGACCGCGAATCCACTGCCTGCGCTGTCGCTGCGGCGGATGTCCTGCAAACAGTCGCATGGCGAAGCGCCTTGGAGCGGATTCCCAACTATTTTTCCTACCAAGGAGCTTCATCATGAACAAAACTCTGGGAACGACGTTATTGGTCTCCGGCACGATGATTGGCGCTGGCATGCTGGCCATGCCGCTGACTTCCGCCGGCATCGGCTTTACCTTCACCGTATTTCTCCTTATCGCCCTGTGGCTTTTGCTGACGTACAGCGCGCTGCTGTTCGTTGAGGTCTACCAGACCACGGAAAGCGATTCCGGCATCGGCACGCTTGCCGCCCTCTATTTTGGCAACGCCGGCCGGATTTTTGCGACGACGGTCATGTTTGTCTTTCTCTATGCGCTGCTTGCCGCGTATGTCTCCGGCGGTGGCGAAATCCTGCTGAGGGCGGCGCAGGATGCCGGGGTGGTCGCCGATACTGGCAGTTTCGCCGGGCTTTCGCCGGAGATGACGCAAAAACTCTGCGTCGCCCTGTTCACCGTGTTCTTTGGCGCATTTGTCATTATCAGCACAAAGGTGGTGGATGGCTTTAACCGCCTGCTGTTTCTCGTCATGCTGCTCGCGCTGTTGGCCGTCATCGGTGTCATGTTCCCGAACATTACCCTGCACAACCTGACGGCGATGCCGCTGGACAGTCTGCTATTGGTCTCTGCCAGCCCCATTTTCTTCACCGCTTTCGGTTTCCACGGCTCGATTCCGTCGCTAAACAAATACCTCGACGGCAACGTGCGTGCGCTGCGCTTTGCCATTCTGACCGGCTCAGCCATTACCCTCGTCTGCTACATCCTCTGGCAGCTTTCCACGCACGGTGTGCTGGCGCAAAATGAATTCACCCAAATCCTCAACGAAAAGAAGAATCTGGATGGCCTGATTGAAGCCTGCCGCCGCATCACCGGCAGCAACACCATCACTGCCGCCGTGCAGATTTTTTCCGCGCTGGCGCTCATTACCTCGTTTCTCGGCGTCGCCCTCGGCCTGTTTGACTGTATCGAGGACATGCTGCGCAAGGGGCTGAACATCAAAGCCGGCCGCGCCCTGCTCGGCGCGCTGACCTTTATCCCGCCGCTGTTTTGCGCCTACTACCTGAACTTCAGCGCTGCCCTCGGTTACGCCGGGCAGATGTTTGCCTTCTTCGCGGTGGTGCTGCCGGTAGGTCTGGTCTGGCGCGCGCGCCGTCGCCACCCGAATCTGCCCTATCGTGTCGCCGGCGGCGATGCCGCGCTGCTTCTCGCGCTGGTGCTGGGCATTGGCATCGCCTGCGTACCATTCTTTATTAGCAGTTGAACGCCTGGCGGTGCGCAAAAAAAAAAAGCGGGGGCATGTCCCCGCTTTTTGCTTCTGTGGAAGTTATTTACATACACCTGAGCGCTCGAAGTGTATGTATAAATGAGGTGTCAGGATAGCGATGGCGTAGCAGGCGCGGTTTTGCGCTGGTCGGCAAGGTCGGCGGCGGCGGTGAAGAGGACGTCCGAGGAGGAGTTGAGCGCGGTTTCGGCGCTGTCCTGAATGATGCCGATGAGGAGACCGATGGCGATGACTTGCGCCGAGGTATCGCCGTCAATGCCCAAGAGTGAGCAGGCCATCGGGATGAGCATCAGCGAGCCGCCGGGGACGCCGGAAGCGCCCGCCGCACCGAGGGTCGCGAGGAAGCAGAGCAGGAGCGCGTTCAGCGGATGCACGGCAATCTGCATGGTATGCGCGGCGGCGAGCGAGAGGACGGCGATGGTAATGGCCGCGCCCGCCATGTTGATGGTTGCGCCGAGCGGGATGCTGATGCTGTAGGTTTCTTCGCGGATGTGCAGTTCTTCGC
>CAURAS010000234.1:0-3102 GCA_963522865.1 uncultured Cardiobacterium sp. | reverse complement strand
CCTACACCCACATCATGCAAATCCCGCGCAGCACCGTCACCACCTGGCTCAAGCCGCTCCTGGACGCACCCGCGCCGCACACCCCCTGCGACAACCCCGACTACTGGCTGCACGAAACCATGCGCCTGATGCGCATTGACCCGCTGCATCCCGACCACGGCCTGCTGTCGTTCTACCTGATGAACATCGTCCACATGCAGGCGGGCGAAGGCATCTTCCAGCGCGCGCGCCTGCCGCACGCCTACCTGCGCGGGCAGAACATCGAACTGATGGCGGCCTCCAACAACGTCCTGCGCGCCGGGCTGACCCCAAAACACATAGATCTGGCAGAACTCTTGCGCGTCGTTGATGCCGAACCGGTGCGCCCGGCTATCATCCCGCCGCCCGCGGGCAGCGCGCCCTACACCTACCCCGCGCCGGTGGACGACTACACCCTCGCCACCACCCGCCTGCCGCAAGGCGAACAACTGCTGTTACAAAGCAGCGAGGCGACCATCGTGCTGAACCTCGAAGACAAACTGCGCCTGCGCGAAGGCGAACAGACGCTGGAACTGCAAAGCGGCGAAGCGGCCTTCCTCACGCCGAACAGCCGCTGCGAACTGAGCGCGCATGGCCGCGCTTACGTGGTCATCGCCAGCAACCACTGATGTCATTTACATACACCTGAGCGCTCAGGGTGTATGTAAACCGGATAAGCTTCAACTGACACCCGCAAACATCCATGCCGGAAATCCTCCTCATCGTCGCGCAGAGCGACAACCGCGCCATCGGCCACGCCGGCGCCATGCCGTGGCACCTGCCGCGCGATCTGAAGCACTTCAAGGCGCAAACCCTCGGCCACCCGGTCATCATGGGGCGCAAAACCTACGACAGCATCGGCCGCGCCCTGCCGGGACGGCAAAATCTGGTCATCAGCCGCAATGCGGCATTCGCCCTGCCTGACGCCGAAACCTGCCCTGACCTCGCAACTGCTATCGCCCGCGCGCGCGGCGACAAAATATTCATCATCGGCGGCGCGGAAATCTATCGCCTCGCCCTGCCGCTCGCCGACACCCTGCTGGTCACGCACGTTCACACCAGCGTGGCGCAGGCGGATGCTTACTTCCCGCCGATTGACCCCGACGCATGGCTGGAAACCGCGCGCGAAAGCCACGCGGCGGACGATGCCAATCCCTACCCCATGAGTTTCTGCCGTTACGAACGGCGGCGGTGAAGTTACGAAAAAGCGCCCCGCAGGGCGCCGCATGATTAGGTTAGGAAAGGGCATTCTTCTATGAGGAGGGGCGTCATTTACATACAGCTGAGCGCTCGAAGTGTATGTAAATGCAACCTCGAAATTGCAGCGGTCATCCGCTCGTGGTGGACGCTTTGCGTCGGCGGCGTTTGCGCCAAAGGAGTGGCAGGGCGATGGCAAGGACGATGGCAAACGGGCTGATGATGATGCCAAAGACCACTGCGCCGTTAAGGTCGCTGTCGCTATTTTTGATGTAGCTGCTGCGCAGTGTCCGCGGCGCGGCGTCGCGCGTGGGCGCGCTGGTGAGGGCGTAGTGCTGTTTGGGCCAGAAGGTGCTGCGCGTTTCCCACAGGGTGATGGTGAGGTCGTCCTGTTGCAGGGTGTCGCGGTAGTGCCAGTCTTTGCCGAGGGTGTCGGTGATGGCGGTTTTGAGATCGTCATCGCTGGCGGTGCTGCGCCAAGTCTGGCCGCAGTGTTTGCGTTTGCTGTCGTTACCGTGCGCGGTCGCGGCGCTAATGCGGTCTTCGGCGGCGTCAAAACGGCGCGCATCTTCCGCGTCCAGCCGCGTTTTTTCGCTGCGCGGCGGCAGGTAGGTGCAGAGATCGGTATTGGCGACGGTCTGCGGCGGTTGGCAGGCGGCAAGCGCAAGTATCAGAAGGGGGAGAAGGAAGATTTTATTTTTCATGGGGTAACGTGGGCAGAAATGGCAACGCCCCCATGCGGAGGCGTCGAAAACCGTTTATAGCGGGTTCCATTGGCATTCCAACAACAACCCGCAGAAGAAAACCCTTTCTTCTGTGGAAAAGAAGATATACATACACTAT
The DNA here is from genome assembly GCA_963522865.1 of uncultured Cardiobacterium sp. Classification (GTDB taxonomy): domain Bacteria; phylum Pseudomonadota; class Gammaproteobacteria; order Cardiobacteriales; family Cardiobacteriaceae; genus Cardiobacterium. The sequence continues at coordinate 1,044 of CAURAS010000234.1, read as the reverse complement.
GAGCGCTCAGCTGTATGTATATAGCAATCCTCCTGAAGCCTCATAGGGCGTTGCGCCGCCTCGCCGGACCCCTAAAAAATCGCGTACGGTCTTCAGCGGCGCGCCTGGTATGAGACTTTATGAGTATCGCTATAAATGCAGGCGGCACTCAGGGTTTTTTGCGGTTGCTGGATTTGGCAGCGGGCGTTTTGCCGTCCAGCGGCGGGGCGCTGACGCCGTATTCGTTCAGGCCGCCGCCCATCGTGGTGTAGAGATCGACGTTATTGACGAGGATTTGCAGCTCGGTGGCGAGCAGGCCCTGGTCGCTCGCGTAGCTTTCGCGTTGCGCGTCCAGGCGGTTGAGCGCGGTGCTGACGCCCGCTTCAAAGCGCAGGTTTTCCAGGCGCAGGCGTTCGCTGACGGCTTTGTTGCCGCGCAGTTGTGCCGCGTATTGTTCGGCAAGCGTCTGCCGCGCGGCCAGGGCGTCGGCGACTTCGTAGAAGGCGCTCTGCACGGTGCTTTGGTAGGTTTCGATGAGAATTTTTTGTTGGGCTTCGGCGATATCCACCGCGCGGTTCAATTTGGCGCGGTTAAAGATGGGCAGGCTGATGCTCGGCGTGATGCTCCAGCCGAGGTTCGGCGCTTTGATCATGTCGTCGAGTTCGGGGCTGCTGTAGCCGATGTTGCCGGTGAGGCTGATGCTTGGGTAGAGCGCCGCGCGCGCCGCGCCGATGTTGGCGTTTGCCGCTTTGAGCTGGTATTCGGCTTCGCGGATGTCCGGGCGGTTTTGCAGGACGCTCGCCGGGATGCCGCCCGGCAGGCGCAGGTCGGCAAAGGCTTTTTTCAGGTTGCCCGCCGGCGGCAGGGTGATTTGGCTCACCGGTTTGCCAACCAGGAGCGAGAGGGCGTTCAGCGCTTTTTGGTGGCTGCGCTGCGCTTCGGCGTAGCTGCTGCGCGCGCTTTCGATTTGGGTTTGCACGCCGCTGAGATCGCTCGCGGTCATGAGTCCTGCGTCAAACTGGAGTTTGGAGAGGCGGTAGCTTTCCTGGCGGCTGTGCAGGACTT
>CAURAS010000233.1:0-3119 GCA_963522865.1 uncultured Cardiobacterium sp. | reverse complement strand
CGCTTATGGGCGTCTTTTTTTGGTGCTGTTGCACTTGGATTGTAAATTCGCCGTAAATGGGTCTGGTAGGGGCGGTTAGCGCAGCGTAACCGCCCGCCTGGGTTTTCACGGGCGGTTGCCCGTTCCTCGCTAACCGCCCTGACGCGCCTACCGACGCGGCAGTCCTTGCCGCCTTAAAACAGGCGCTGCTGGATGCGCTGCCCTAAAAATTTACATACACCTCGAGCGCTCAGGTGTATGTAAATGGGTCTGGTAGGGGCGGTTAGCGCAGCGTAACCGCCCGCCTGGGTTTTCACGGGCGGTTGCCCGTTCCTCGCTAACCGCCCTGACGCGCCTACCGACGCGGCAGTCCTTGCCGCCTTAAAACAGGCGCTGCTGGATGCGCTGCCCTAAAAATTTACATACACCTCGAGCGCTTAGGTGTATGTAAATGGGTCTGGTAGGGGCTTAAGGGATTGTTGACAATTTGAATCCCCCTCCTCTGCAGGGCGAAGCCCGCAGCGGGGGAGGGCAGGGGAGGGGGCAATATTACTGATGAACCAAAGTTCCGGTTTTTCACATTTGCTGCCCTTCCCCACCCCCTCTCTCTTGCTTCGCAAGCAATACTTATTGCTACGCGAGCTGTGCCAGTCCCAAAGGGAGAGGAGCTCGCTCGTCGAACCGTAAACAGCCCCTAATCATGAGGGAAGTTATACATACAGTTGAGCGCTCATAGTGTATGTAAATAGATTTTTAGATGTCGATATTGGCGCTGTTGGCGTTGTCTTCGATGAAGGCGCGGCGCGGTTCGACGTCTTCGCCCATGAGCGTAGTGAAGATTTCATCGGCCAGGCGTGCGTCTTTGAGCTGTACTTGCAGCATACGGCGTACTGCCGGGTCGAGGGTGGTTTCCCACAGTTGGTCGGGGTTCATTTCGCCGAGGCCTTTGTAGCGCTGGATGTCGTAGGCTTTTTTGCCTTCGGCGAGCAGGGCGTTGATGACTTGGTGGAAGTGTTCGACGTCTATGCGCTCTTTGCTGTTTTCAAAGTAGGCGCCGTCACCGAGGAGGCCGCGCACTTTTTTGCCGAAGTTGTTGATGTGGCGGTATTCGTTGCTGTCGGCGAAGTTGGGGTCGAAGGTGTTTTGGCTGAGGTTGGCGTGTTGTTCGATGCGCACGTTGATGCGCGGCACGTCACCCGGCAGGGTTTCGGCGCGCAGGGTGATGCCCGCTTCGGCAAAGCGGTCGAGTTGGCGCTGGTAGGCGGCAAGCCAGTCTTGCAGGGCGCTTGCGTCGCTGAAGGTGGCGCGGGTCAGTTCCGGCGCCTCAATTAGTGCGTGCAGGACGCGGCTGTCGTAGCGGTGCAGGCGCTTGATGAGGTTTTCGATTTGTCCGTGTTCGCGCGCCAGCGCCTCAAAGGTGTCTTTGGCGATTGCCGGCGCATCGGCGGAGAGGTGCAGGTTGGCGTCGTCCAGCGCCTGGGTGAGCAGCAGTTCGTTCAGTTCGTGGTCGTCTTTCAGGTATTGTTTGTTGCGGCCTTTGCTGACTTTGTAGAGCGGCGGTTGGGCGATGTAGATGTGGCCGCGTTCGACGAGTTCGGGCATTTGCCGGTAGAAGAAGGTGAGGAGCAGGGTGCGGATGTGCGCGCCGTCCACGTCGGCATCGGTCATGATGATGATGCGGTGGTAGCGCAGTTTTTCGGCGTCAAAGTCGTCTTTGCCGATGCCGGTGCCGAGTGCGGTGATGAGGGTGCCGATTTCGGCCGAACCAAGCATTTTGTCGAAGCGCGCTTTTTCAACGTTCAAAATTTTGCCTTTGAGCGGCAGGATGGCCTGGAATTTGCGGTTGCGCCCTTGTTTTGCCGAGCCGCCCGCCGAGTCGCCTTCCACGATGAAGATTTCGGAGTGCGCCGGGTCTTTTTCTTGGCAGTCGGCGAGTTTGCCGGGCAGGCCTGCGATGTCGAGCGCGTCTTTGCGCCGCGTCATTTCGCGGGCTTTGCGCGCGGCCTCTCTGGCGCGCGCGGCATCGACGATTTTACCGGCGATGGTTTTGGCTTCACCGGGGTGTTCGAGCAGGTATTCTTTGAGTTTGTCGGCAAGAATGTTTTCTACCGCGCTTTTGACTTCGCTGGAGACGAGTTTGTCTTTGGTCTGCGAGCTGAATTTGGGGTCGTGCACTTTGACGGAGACGATGGCGGTCAGGCCTTCGCGCGAGTCGTCGCCGCTGGTGGCGATTTTGGCTTTTTTCAGCAGGCCTTCTTCTTCCATGTAGGCGTTCAGGGTGCGGGTCATCGCCGCGCGGAAGCCCGCGAGGTGGGTGCCGCCGTCGCGCTGCGGGATGTTGTTGGTAAAGCAGTAGACGTTTTCGGCGTAGCTGTCGTTCCATTGCAGGGCGATTTCGACGGCAACGCCGTCTTTGTCAGCGGCGCAGTAGAAGATGCTGGGGTGAATCGGGGTTTTGTTGCGGTTCTGGTATTCAACGAAGGCTTTGACGCCGCCTTCGTATTGGAAGATTTGGTTTTTGTCGCTGCGTTCGTCGCGCAGTTCGATGCGCACGCCCGCGTTCAGGAAGGAGAGTTCGCGCAGGCGCTGGGCGAGGGTGTCGTAGTCGTAGATAACGGTGCCGAAGGTGTCGCTGCTGGCGAGGAAATTGATTTCGGTGCCAGTGCTATCGCTGTCGCCGGTGATGGCGAGCGGCGCTTGCGGTTCGCCGTGGCGGTAGGTTTGTTGGTGGATGTGGCCGTCGCGCTTGATGGTCATGGTCAGGCGCTCGGAGAGGGCGTTCACCACGGAGACGCCAACGCCGTGCAGGCCGCCGGAGACTTTGTAGGCGTTGTCGTCGAATTTGCCGCCCGCGTGCAGCACGGTCATGATGACTTCGGCGGCGCTGCGGCCTTCTTCGGGGTGGATATCGACCGGGATGCCGCGGCCGTTGTCGCGCACGGTGATGGATTCGTCCTGGTGGATGATGACGTTGATTTCGGTGCAGTAGCCGGCGAGGGCTTCGTCGATGGCGTTATCGACGACTTCAAAGACCATGTGATGCAGGCCGCTGCCGTCGTCAGTGTTGCCGATATACATGCCGGGGCGGATGCGTACCGCTTCCAGTCCTTTGAGTACGCGAATGCGGGAGGAATCGTAGG
>CAURAS010000232.1:0-3147 GCA_963522865.1 uncultured Cardiobacterium sp. | reverse complement strand
AGCCCTGCATCGTGGCAGGGCGCGCATTATAGCTTCACAATTCCCCCGCGCAACCTATTTTTCATCAATCTTCTAATTTTCTTTATTACCATCTGTTTTTAATAGAAATATTTTCACGAATTTCGCAATAAAATCGCTTTTGCGTCGGGGCTAGGCTTTTTTCAGGCGCTTCGGTAATATGCCGACCCTTTATTTTTCTGAACTCAGGAGTTTTTATGGATGTGATCGCACGCATCAAAGACCAGATTGAATCCACCCCGGTACTCTTATATATGAAAGGCACGCCGGATTTTCCGCAGTGCGGTTTTTCGGCGAAGGCGGTCGCCTGCTTGAAGGAAGTCGGCGAGCCGTTTGCCTACGTCAATATTCTGCAAGACCCGGAAATCCGCGCTGAGCTGCCGAAGTACGCCAACTGGCCGACGTTTCCGCAGTTGTGGGTTAAGGGCGAATTGATTGGCGGCTGCGACATCATCACTGAGATGCACCAAGCGGGCGAGCTGGCGCCGTTGCTTGCGGATATCGAATGGTCAGACGAAACCTGAATAGCCGCATAACCAACCGCTATCTCGCCGCTCTGGCAAACATGGCACAATCCCCTCCCCTACCAATTGCGAGAACCTCATGAAAAAATCACTGCTTTTCACCGCCCTTGGCCTGGCTACCCTCGCTCAAGCCGCGTACGCTGGCACGCTGGACGACATCAAAAAACGCGGCGAGCTGCGCTGCGGCGTCACGCAAGCGCTGGCGGGATTTTCCGTCGCCGACGACAACGGCCGCTGGACGGGGCTGGACGTTGATTACTGTCGCGCGCTGGCCTCTGCCATTTTCGACGACCCGGAAAAAGTCAGCTTCCGCCCGACCTCATCCAAAGAGCGCTTCACCGTGCTGCAATCCGGCGAAATTGACGTACTGGCGCGCGTCACCACCTGGACAACCTCGCGCGACGTCGATATGCCGTTTGACTTCATCGGCGTGAACTACTATGACGGCCAAGGCTTCATGGTGCGCAAAGACCTCGGCATCAAGAGCGTCAAAGAACTCTCTGGCGCCTCCATCTGCACCAACACCGGCACCAGCACCGAAACCAACATGGCGGATTACTTCAAATCGAACGGCATGGAATACAAGCCGGTCATCTTTGAAAAATCCGAAGAAGTAAAATCCGCCTACGACGCCGGCCGTTGCGACGCCTACTCCTCGGACGTCTCCGGCCTTTATGTGCAGCGCAAACTGCTCGCCAAGCCGGACGAGCACATCATCCTGCCGGAAGTCATCTCGAAAGAGCCGCTTGGTCCGCTGGTGCGCCAAGAAGATCCGGGCTTCAAAGACCTCGCCGCCTGGACGCACTTCTGCATGGTCAATGCCGAAGAATACGGCGTCAGCAAGGCGAACCTGGAAGAGATGAAAAAGAGCGACAACCCAAACATCCGCCGCCTGCTCGGCCTTGAAGCCAACGGCGCGGACAAACTCGGCGTCGGCGCCGATTTCTGCGCGAAAATCATCAAACACGTCGGCAACTACGGCGAAGCCTACGACCGCAACGTCGGCAAAGACTCACCGCTCAACATCGAACGCGGCCTGAACCGCCTCTGGAACCAAGGCGGCATCATGTTCGCACCGCCGCTGCGCTGATATACATACGCGCAAGCGCTCACCCTGTATGTAAATGAAGAGCGGCTCCGGCCGCTCTCATCATATCCACGCCTATGCAACGCCATCTTGATGACCTCGCGCGTGCTCTTGAGCACCACCACTGGCACATTATCGCCACAGACGAAAACGTCTCCGGCGACTACTCCGCACTGTGGCAAATCTGCCGCTATCAGCACCTGGAATGGCGCTACACCCTGGTCTTTGAAGGCCTGGACGCCGACGGCATCTTGCCACCTGCAAAAAGCTACGGCTGCCACCTCCTCGAAGCACCCGTCATTTCCCTCTACTTCTCGAAAAACAACCCACGCGCCTGGCGCGAGTGCCTCGCTGCTTTTATCGGGCGCCTCAACGCCCTCCCCCCAATTTATATCTCATACAAGGCGCACCGCCGAAGACCGTGCGCCGTATGAGGCTTTAGGGAGGATTGTTATACATACACTTGAGCGCTCAAGGTGTATGTATAACGCCCCCCATCCATAGCAAGAGGAAATCTACGACTGAAGACCAATACCGCGCCCAATACCACGAAGACGATACCGTCGGCCTTGCTCTCGTGCCTGACCCCAACCCGCTATCACCCCCCAACGGCAAAGTCCAATTCCTGCAACTGGTCGGCCTCACCCAAGCCGAAATCAACTGCCTCTACGAAGCGCACATCGTGCGGATGCACGCCGACAACCGGCTGCCCATCACTAACCTGCGCCGTACCAAAAACCACATCTAAACCACCCCTTCTCATTTACATACACATCGAGCGCTCAGCTGTATGTAAATCATAGCCGCCCTGCCCCGCGCAAAGCGTGTAAAATCCGCCGCCTTTCACGCGCAAACCGCGCCCCTAGCAAGGAACACGACCATGACCGAAACCCAAGACAACGACACCGCCCTGCGCGAACGCCCCTCCGCCGATATCGAGCTGATTCACCGCCTGGTGCATGACCTGATGCCCGCCGCCGAACGCATCATGGCGGGCGGCGAACCGGACGACCCGGCGCAACGGCTAGCATTCGCCGATTTGCGCCTGCTGCTGGAAGAGTTGCACCCGGCGGACGTCGCCGACATCCTCGAATCGCTGCCGCAGGAAGAGCGGATGCTGGTCTGGCATCTGGCGACGCCGGAGGAAGACGGCGAGGTCTTGCTGGAAGTTTCAGATGCGGTGCGCGAAAGCCTGATTGACGCGATGGACCGCGAGGAGCTGCTCGCCGCGGTTGATGATCTGGATGCGGACGAACTGGCGGAGCTTGCCGACGACCTGCCGCAAGAAATCGTCGATGAAGCCTTGAGCGCGCGCGATGCCGAGGAGCGGGCGCAAGTCGATGCCGCGCGTTCCTACGACGACCACCAGGTCGGTGCCATCATGGACTTCGAGATGGTCAGCATCCGCGCCGATGTTACCTGCGAAGTGGTGCTGCGCTATCTGCGCCGCTTCGACAGCCTGCCCGATCACACCGACAAAATCTTCGTCGTCGATACCGACGACGTCCTGCGCGGCGT
>CAURAS010000231.1:0-3147 GCA_963522865.1 uncultured Cardiobacterium sp. | reverse complement strand
GTAGAACATCGCTTCGTGCAGCGGCGCGAGGCGGTCGTTCAGCGCGTGGCAGCGGTTTTCTTCGCGGGCAAGGCCGGCGGCGACCATTTGGTGCATGATGTCCGGCGCGAGGTTGGCGGTAACGGAGACGACGCCATCAACGGTGCCGTTGCACAGCGCTTCGGCGGAAAGGCCGTCCTCGCCGCAGAGCAGGGCGAAGTCCGGCGGGCAGACGGCGCGCAGTTCGATCATGCGCGCCATGTTGCTCGCTTCTTTGATGCCGACGATATTCGGCACTTTGGCGAGCGCGACTACGGTTTCGGGGAGCAGGTCGCAGGCGGTGCGACCGGGGACGTTATACAAGAGGTGCGGCATCGGCACGGCGTCGGCGATGGTCTTGAAGTGGGCATAGAGGCCACGTTGCGGCGGTTTGTTGTAGTAGGGGACGACTTGCAGGGTGGCGGCGCAACCGGCGTCGTAGGCGGCAAGCGAGAGGTCAATCGCCTCGCTGGTGGCGTTGCCGCCCGCGCCGGCAATCACCGGTACACGTCCGGCGACTTTTTCCACGGTGAAGCGGATGACGGCTTTGTGTTCGGCGGGGCTTAGGGTGGCAGATTCGCCGGTGGTGCCGACGGAAACGATAGCGTCGGTGCCGCTTGTGCAATGCCATTCAATCAGGGCGGCGAGGGCGTTCCAGTCAACTGCGCCGTCGTCGTGCATCGGTGTCACCAAAGCGACGATAGAACCTCTAAACATGCTGTTACCGGGTAATAAAGAGGGCGCAATGTTATGCGCTTTACGGTGCTAAAATCAAGCGCGCTACCCATAACCACAGGCGCTAACACCATGAACTTACCGCAAGATTTGACCCTCGCCAGCACGTCCGCCACACCTTTCACCCCTGCCCGTTTGCAAGGGCAGTGGACGGTGCTTTATTTCTACCCGAAAGACGCCACGCCCGGCTGCACCAGCGAAGGCTGCGCCTTCCGCGACCTGCATCCTGATTTTCGCGCGCTGGACGCGCAAATCATTGGCGTCTCGCGCGACAGCCTTGCTTCACATGAAAAATTCCGCGCCAAGCAGGCGTTTCCCTTCGAGCTGGTCAGCGATCCGGCGGAGATTCTCTGCCGCACTTTTGATGTGATTCAGGAAAAGCACAACTACGGCAAGACGTATCTGGGCATTGAGCGCAGCACGTTTCTCATCAACCCGCAGGGCGAAGTCGTGCGCGCCTGGCGCAAGGTGAAGGTCGCCGGGCATGCGGCGGAAGTGCTGCAGGCGTTACGGGCGGCACAGGCTTAAAGGAGATTTACATACACCTGAGCGCTCGATGTGTATGTAAATGGCATTATGCTTCGTCCCGGTGCGGGCAGACCGGGCAGCAGTCGCATTCGATGAAGATGCGGCGCAGGTGCGGTTCTTGCGCGTGCAGGTGGGCGCGCAGGCGGCGTTTGAGTTCGCAGAGGGTTTCGATGGTTTGCCCCTGGCCTACCAAGAGGCGCAGGTCGATGTGGTATTCGCTGCCCATTTTCCGCACCAGGCATTCTTGCACGCCATGTACGCCTGCCTCGGCTTTGGCGATGCTTTCGATGCGCTGGCGCAGGGCGTCGAAGCGGTCTTCGTCCATGATGTCGGCGAGCGCCGGGCGGAAGATGCGCCAGGCATTGTAGGTGATGATGGCGGCGGCGACGAGCGCGGCCCAGTCGTCCGCGCTTTCCCAGCCTTTGCCCATGATGAGCGAGATGCTGATGCCGAGGAAGGCGGCGAGTGAGGTCAGGGCGTCGCTGCGGTGGTGCCAGGCTTCGGCTTCGAGCGCGCTGCTCGCGGTTTCGCCGCTTTTGCGCTGGTAGTAGCGGTAAAGGCCTTCTTTGCTGGCGACGACGGCGATGAGGACGATAAGGGTGAACGGCGCCGGGTTTTTGTGCGGAGTGATGATGTGGGCGATGCTTTTGTAGGTGATGATGCCCGCCGAGGCGAGAAGGAAGGCGACGGTGAGGAAGGTCGCCAGCGATTCGGCGCGGCCGTGGCCGTAGGGATGGTTGGCGTCCGGCGGCTGGTTGGCGACGCGCAGGCCGAGGTACAAGAGCAGCGAGGAGAAGACGTCAGTGGTGGATTCGATGGCGTCCGCTATCAGCGCGTAGGAATGGCCGAAGACACCGGCGACGCCTTTAATGAGGGCGAGGGCGGCGTTGCCGAGGACACCGAGGAGGACGATTTTTGCGGTTGGCGTCTCGTGGGATGGGGTGGGCATGGGATGTTGTGGTTCAAACGGGCGCGTATTTTGCCGCATTAGCCGCGCGCGGGTTACGAAAAATCGCTTGCCATACATATATAGCAGCGCTCACGAAGTTCTGTACAAGGCGCGCCGCCGCAGACAGTACGCTGTTGTACGGCAAGGCGACGCAACACCGTACAGGGCTTCGTGAGGGTTGCTATACTGCCGCTCCCTTTAGTTACTGGAGTATGCGACCATGTCCTTCAGAAAAACCGCGCTCGATGCAGAAAACAAACAGCGCTTGCAACAGTCGCTCGATAGCGGCGCGATGCCCTTCCCGCTGGCAGCCATCCCCGACGAATGGTGGGCTGACCCCGACCGCGATGCCGCGCTGTGGGCAACCCCGGCCGAAGACAGCGCACCGCTCGATTTCCTCTGGCACTACTATCTGAGCATCAACGGCGAGTATTACCGCTTCCTCCTGCAACCGGAGCCGATAGCGTCGGCGCGCATCACCCTGTACAAGCTGAAAGAAATCGTGCCGTCCGACCGCTACGGCACGCCGCGCGAAACCGTCATCGCCACCCTGAAAGCGGCGCTCATCAGCAAGACGGCGAGCGGCGAACACGAGGCGTTTTTTAATTTCTAAACGTGCTGCCCATCGTTAGCCCCGCCGCGTGCGGGGCTTTTCATTTATGGCGGGCCCCATTTGTATTCCATACCACAACCCGCAGAAGAAAGCCTTTTTTCTGCGGAAAAGAAGACAAGGTTGTATGGAATGCGTGGGATAGTTATACATACACCTGAGCGCTCGATGTGTATGTATAACGATAAATTCCAGGGATAAAAAAGCGCCGCATTGCGGCGCTTTTTGCATGCCAAGATTTATTTCGGATGTACCATGTCGGCAGGCACCACCAGCGCGTCAAATTCTTCGCCGGAAAGCAGGCCGA
>CAURAS010000230.1:0-3169 GCA_963522865.1 uncultured Cardiobacterium sp. | reverse complement strand
TCGGAGAAATCGACGTTTTCAATCTGCACGCTTTCGATGCGCAGGTAGGGGTATTTGGCAAGCGCCGTAACGATGGCATCGCGTGTTTTGTTGTTCAGCTCTTCGCGGTGCTGCACGGAGCGGATGGCAGTGAACTGGCCGAAGACGGTTTTGATTTCTTGTGTAACGATGGGGACGATCACCAGTTCGTAGAGTTTTTCGGTTTTGCCAAATTGGGTGTAGAGCGCTTCCACGCCATCATCGGCGACGGCAAAGGTAACGGAAAGCGCAATTTGCGCCGGCTGCTGGTCGCTGGAGTAGGCGAAGATGTCTTTCATCGTGCCGGTGGTGGTGCGGGTCGGGATGCGCACCACGCGGTCAATGTACGGCCATTTGAAGTGCAGGCCAGGATCGGCAACCTTGCTCACTTCGCCATAGTGGAGGACGACGCCGCGCTCACCTTGATCGACGGTGTACATGCTGCCGCCAGTGGTCATGAGGAGGATGAGGACAACGATGGCGCTGATGGCAAGGGTGATGAGGGGGGCTCTATTTTTGTTACTCATGGTTTTCTCCGGTGGGGGGTGATGGTGGGATGGTTATACATACACAATGAGCGCTCAGCTGTATGTATGGCAATCCTCCTAAAGCCTCATACGGCGGCGCGCCTTGCATGGGACTTTATGAGTATCGCCATAAATCAAAGCACCTCCGGGGCGGGCGGTACCGGCGGCAGCATCCGTTTGTGGCGCGAGCGTTCGTGCCACCAGGCGATTTGTTTTGCCGCCTGCTCGCTTACCGCTTCGCCGCGCAGGAAGGCGTCCAGCTCGCTGTAGCGCACGCCCATTTCGTCTTCGTCGGTTTGTCCCGCCCAGAGGCCGGCACTGGGCGCTTTGTTCAGCACCGCCTGCGGCACGCCGAGCAGGCGCGCCATTTCGTAAACTTGTTCTTTGCGCAGCGCGGCAAGCGGCAGGACGTCGGCGGCGCCGTCGCCGTATTTGGTGAAGTAGCCGGTGTGGACTTCGGCGGCGTTGTCGGTGCCGAGGACGACGGCGCGGTGGCTTTGCGCGGTGGTGTAGAGGAGGATCATGCGCAGCCGCGCCATCAGGTTGCCGCGCAGGACGTTCAGCCGCTCCGGTTCGGGGTTGAGTACCGGCGCGAGTTGTTGCATGGCGAGGTCGTAAAGCGGCGCGATGGAGATGACGCTGCCGGTCAGCCCCGCGCTTTGCAGTACGGCTTCAGCGTCTTGCAGGTCGGTGTCGCTGCTGACGGCGGCGGGCAGCATCAGCGCGTGTACCGGGCGGCCGGTACGGGCGACGAGGTGGGCGCAGACGGCGCTATCGACGCCACCGCTGACGCCAAGGGTGTAGCCGTCGAGATGGTAGAGGTCGCGGCGCTGCGCTTCGAGCCAGGCGATGAGGTAGTCAATGTAGGCGGTGAGGTTCATGGGGTTTTCCGGGTTTGGTTAGAGGGTTTGGTCGTCTTTGTCTGTGAGGCGGGAGGGGTTCAGTTATACATACACCTGAGCGCTCGTAGTGTATGTAAATGGGTGGGTGGTTTGTCGCATGTATATTGAGGTATGTGAGCGGTCCCCTCGGGGGAGGGGACAGTTTGGCGGTTGTTGGGCTATCGCGGGTTTCATAGCGGTTGTGCGTGCTGGACGAGGAGGCTTAGGCGTTCGTCGCCGTAGAAGCGGTTGACTTGTAGTTGGTAGACGATGCGCAGGCGTGTGCCGGGGCGGTAGTCGGCGGTGTGGAAGAACCACGAGGCGTTGTAGGCGTTGCCGCTGTGCATTTCGCGCAGGACGAGGCGGGTGTGGGCGCTGCCGAGCAGGCGGCAATCCAGTACTTCAAAGGGGTTGGCAAAGACGGGGACGGGCAGCGCCGAGCCCCAGGGTTCGAGGCGCTCCAGGTAGCGCGCCCAGTCGAGGTTGAGGAGTGCGGCGGGCAGTTCGCCGTCGATGTACACGGGTTCGGGCGGTACGGTCGTGCCGTAGGTTTCAAGGAAGGCGCGGTTGATGGCTTCTATCAGCGCCGGGTAGTGTTCGCGTTTGACGCTAAGGCCTGCGGCGGCGGCGTGGCCGCCGTAGCGCAATGCTTCGCCGGGGAGGTGGCGCGCGGCGTCGTTCAGGAGTTCGTGCAGCGGCACGGCGCTGACGGAGCGCAGTGATGCTTTGATCCAGCCGTCTTCGCTGCTGTCGGTGGCGACCAGCGCCGGGCGGGCGAAGCGGCTTTTCAGGCGGGCGGCGAGGATGCCGATGATGCCTTCGTGCCAGGCGGGGTCGTAGGCGGCGGCGAGTGGCAAGGCGGGCGAGACTTGCCGCGCCGCTTCTTGTACGGCTTCGTTTTCCAGCGCTTTGCGGTCGCGGTTTTTTTCGTCGCTTTGTTGGGCGTAGTCTTGCGCGGTTTGCCAGTCTTCGGCGAGGAGCAGGGCGACGCCGTCGCTCATGTCGCCGAGGCGGCCGAGGGCGTTCAGGCGCGGCGCGACGGAGTAGGCGATGTCTTGTGCGCCGAGGTGGGCGGGTTCGAGGTTGGCGACGGCGAGCAGCGCGCGGATGCCGGTGTTCGCCTGGCCGCTTCTGATGCGGGCAAGACCGTGATTGACGAGGATGCGGTTGTTGTAGTCAAGCGGGACGAGGTCGGCGATGGTGCCGAGGGCGACGAGGTCGAGGTGGTCGGTGAGGCGCAGTTGTTCCGGCCAGCGGCCTTGTGCGCGCAGCTGCTGGCGCAGGGCGAGGAGGAGGTAGAAGGCAACGCCGACGCCGGCGAGGTTTTTGCCGGGGAAGGGGCAGTCGCGGCGGTTGGGGTTGATGGTGGCGACGGCGTCGGGCAGGGTGTCGCCGGGCAGGTGGTGGTCGGTGATGAGGGTGTCGATGCCGCGGGCGCGCGCGGCGGCGACGGCTTCGTGGCTGCTGGTGCCGTTATCCACGGTGAGGATGAGGCCGGGCGCGGTCGGCAGAGCGGCAAGGCCGGCGAGGCTGAAGCCGTAGCCGTGCGCGCTGCGGTTCGGGATGAACCAGTCCACGTTGGCGCCCAGTTGGCGCAGGACGCGCACGGTGAGGGCGGTGGCGGTGGCGCCATCGACGTCGTAGTCGCCATAGACGAGGATGGGTTCGTGCGTGCGCAGCGCGCGCTCAAGGCGGTCAAGCGCGGGGGCGAGGTCGGTGAGGTCGTCCGGCGGCAGCAGGTTT
>CAURAS010000229.1:0-3170 GCA_963522865.1 uncultured Cardiobacterium sp. | reverse complement strand
CCGTCTTCATGCCGATGGAAGCGAGCGGCATCATCGGCGCGCTCGGCGGCATCGCAGAAATGTTCAAGCACAGCAAGGACGACTCGCAGCCGGGTAAACGGGCATGAAACGGCTGGCGCTGAGTCTGGGGCTCGCCCTCAGTCTGACGGCGACGGCAGAAACCCCGCTGGAAGCGGCGAAGGCCGCTTTCGAGCGGGGTGATGCGGCAGAAGCCGTGCGTATCTACACTGCCCTGGCCGCAGACGGCAACGCCAAAGCGCAATACAACTTGGCGTATTGCTATCAGGAAGGCCTCGGCATCGCTGCTGATCGCAGTAAAGCCCGCACGCTGCTGCAACAAGCCGCTGCGCAGCACCTGCCCGAAGCCGAATACCGCCTCGGTCTCCTGCTCCTCTACGGCACGGACGGCGTCATCACCTACGAAGCCCCGGCCATGCAGTCATACAACACCCCGTCACCGCCAGTGCGCAGCTACGCCATGGCCCTCATCAACCGTGCCGCCGCACAAGCGTACCTGCCCGCCATCGAAGAACTGGCCGCCATCTACGACCGGGGTATCGGCATCCCTGCCGACAGCCGCCGCGCCGTCTACTGGTACCACCGCGCTGCCGCAAAAGGCAGCACCGCCGCCCAAAATACCCTGGCCTATCACTACCTGCGCGCGGATGGTGTCGTGCGCAACTGCCCCGTCGCCCGGCAACTGCTCGAACAGGCCGCCGCCGGAGACGACTGGGCGGCAAGCGGTGAACTGTCTTCCCTGTACCGCAGCGGCGAATGCGTCGAAAAAAGCGCGGTTCAAGCCGAAATCTGGCAGAAAAAAGCCCGCGACACCTATCTGCGCGCCACCCACGGACAAGGAAAATGACTCCCCTCCCGTCCGAACTCCCGACAGACCGTAACCGCTGGTACTACAGCCGCTTGCTGGGTGGGGCGGCGCTCGTCCTCATCAGCACCACCACCTTCGCCCTCTATCTCTACAACCCCGACCTTTTCCGCCGGGAAAAAGTGCAGACCATCAATATCCCCATCGCTGACCTGCCCGCGCAGACGGTGGAAACCCCGCACGACGCCCCCGATGACGACCCCATCCGTCACTGGCAGGAACAGGCCGTGCAGGGCGACGCCGAAGCCCAGTACCGTCTCGGCCTCGAATACCTGAATGCGCCCTACCCCGTGCAGCGCCGCGCCGGACTGACCTGGCTGCGCGAAGCCGCCGCCCAGCACCATCTGCCCGCCGAAGAAACCCTGATGAACTACCTCTGGGATAAAAACCGCGCCGAGGCCGAACGCTGGCTGCAACAGGCGGCGGAAGAAGGCTCGCATGATGCGCAGACCGCCCTGGCGGAAAGCCTGACCCCGCCTGACCCCGCCGATAAAACGACGGACAAACAGCCATGACTCGCCGCCCGCCCTGGCTCGACTGGGCCACCGAACTGCAAAGCCTCGCCCAGGCGGGGCTGGCCTACAGCAAAGACCCCTTCGACATCGAACGCTTCACCCGCATCCGCGCCATCGCTGCCGACATCCTGCACCACCACACAGACCTGCCCGCTGAAAAAATCCGCGACCTCTTCTGCAACGAAAGCGGCTACCAGACCCCGAAAGTGGACGCCCGCGCCGCCATCATTGATGACGATGCCCGCATCCTGCTCGTGCAGGAAAACAACGGCCTGTGGGCACTACCTGGCGGCTGGGCCGATATCAACCACAGCATCGGTGAAAACGTCGCCAAAGAAGCCCAAGAAGAAGCGGGGCTGGATGTCATCCCCGAACGCCTTATCGCCGTGCAGGATCACGCCCGCCACAACCACCCCGCCAACGCCTACACCATCTACAAAATCCACATCCTCTGCCGCGCAGTAGGCGGCACCTTTCGCGCCAACAGTGAAACCATCGCCAGCGCCTGGTTCACCGAACACGACCTGCCCCCGCTCGCCGAAAACAAAACCACTGCCGCACAAATCGCCCTCTGCTATGCCGCCTGGCGCGATCCCCACTGGCAACCGCCCTTTGACTAACCCAACCACAAGGAAAACCCATGTTTGAACCCGCATACTGGAACTGGCTCATCCTCACCGGCGTCTTCATGCTGATTGAAGTGCTGACAGTCTCCTTCTTCTTCCTCTTTTGGGGCCTTGCGGCGCTGGTGCTTGTCATCATCACCTTCGCCGCCCCCGGACTCGACTGGCACTGGCAAGGCGCGATCTTTGCCGCGCTCTCGCTCATCGCCATCCTGCTGTGGCGACAACTGGCGCGCCGCTGGCAAAGCCGCAAAGACGACGCTGCATCGCTGCTCAACAACCGTGGCGCGCAGTATATCGGGCGGCAGTTCACCCTCGACACCCCCACCGAAAACGGCTACGGCAAACTGAAAATCGGCGACAGCCTGTGGACGATTCACGGCGACGACCTGCCCGCTGGCACAGACATCATCATCACCGCCGCCGAAGACAACCGCCTGCACTACCGCAAGGCAGAAAAATGAAAACCGCCGTACTGCGCCCATTTACATACACCTTGAGTGCTCAGGCGTATGTAAACAGAAACCCGCGTACTGATGCCGAATCCTCCACGAAACGGCTCCCTCCCCCGTGGGGGAGGGTTGGGGTGGGGGCAGCAGAAAAACTGCGCAGCGACAGCACCCACGTAATAACCCCATATACATACACCTCGAGCGCTCAAGCGTATGTAAACAAAATCCGCAAAACCCTCCTCGCCTTCGCCGCGCTCCTCCTCGCCGCTCCCGCCAGCACCGCCTCGCCGGAATTCAAACCGCTGGTAAGCGGCGGCAGCTACGCCAGCACCACCTACAAAAACGTCCGCTACGGCATCTACCAGGCCGATCCGGCGCAAGTCTCGCTGCACTGGAAAGACAGCGACGACAACGCCTACGCCAGCCTCGGCACCCTCAAGCGCCGTCTCGAACAAAACGGCGCGCGCGTCGCCTTCCTCATGAACGCGGGCATCTACAGCCAGGACGACACTCCGGCAGGCCTGTGGATAGAGCGCGGACAAACCCTCGTCCCGCTCAACCGCAAAAACGGCAAAGGCAACTTCCACATCCAGCCGAACGGCGTCTTCTACATCGAACGCGGCAAAGCGCGCATCCAGACCAGCGCCGCCTACCACATCGGCGGCCATCACCCCGACTGGGCGCTACAATCCGGGCC
>CAURAS010000228.1:0-3192 GCA_963522865.1 uncultured Cardiobacterium sp. | reverse complement strand
GGGACATTCCCGCCAACTGGCACCTGCGCGCGCAACTCGTCTTCGGCGGCATCGCCGCCGCCCCGGCAGAAAAAGCACTCGCGCCGACGGCAGGGCGCCTGCGCGTCGCCGGCCTCTAAGTGCCGTACCGATATACATACACTACGAGCGCTCAGGTGTATGTATAAATCTGTACGTATAAACCCGAAGCCCGCTGTTCGCAGCGGGCTTTTCATGCGCGGCGTAAAATAGCCGCACCATTCCCACGGAGATTTGAATATGAAAACGGCATACACCGATGCGCGCATTTATCACGATGGCGTCCTGATAGAAGGGCAGGCGCTGCTGGCAGAAGGCGGAAAAACGCTGGCGGTCATCGCCGCAAGCGACATCCCGACAGACGCTACCGTGCACCATTTAAACGGCGGCATCCTCACCCCCGGCTTTATCGAAACGCAGGCGAACGGCGGTGGCGGTTACCTCGTCAATGACCGCTTCGACGCCGACGGCCTCGCGCACATCCTCGCCGCGCACCGCCAGTTCGGTACCGTCGCCATGCTGCCGACCTTCATCACCGACGCGCAGGACAACTACCACCGCGCCATCGCCTCTATCGCGGACGCCGCGCGCCGCGTGCCGGGCATCCTCGGCGGCCACTTTGAAGGGCCATTCCTCAGCCCGGAAAAAAAAGGCACGCACAACCCCGCCTACCTGCGCACGCCGGATGCCAGCGACTTCGCCTGCTATGAAAAACACGCCGACGCCTTGCAACACAGCATTATCTCACTCGCGCCGGAGCGCGTCCCTGCGGGTACGGTGCGCCGCATCCGCGCGCTGGGCATCCGCGTCAATGCCGCGCACACCATGGCGAGCAAAGCCGACATGCAGCGCGCCTGGGCGGAAGGCCTCGGAGGCGTTACCCACCTCTATAACGCCATGCCGCCGCTTGCCGGACGCGACCCGGCGGTCATCGGCAGCGCCGCCGAACTGCGCCTGTACTGCGGCATCATCGCCGACGGCGTGCACAGCGACCCGTACTCACTTGCCGCGGCCTGCAAGCTCATCGGCAAAGACCGCCTGCTGCTCGTTACCGACTCGATGCACACCATTGGCGCGCCGGAAATCACCGAATTTACCCTGCCGGGCGGCATCCGCGTCTTCGTCAAAGAAGACCGCCTGGTGAACGAACACGGCTCACTCGCCGGCGCCCACATCACCCTGCTGCAATGCGTGCAAAACTCCATCCGCTACATGCACATTGCGGTAGAAGACGCGCTGGCAATGGCCATCACCAACCCCGCTGCCTACCTCGACCGCCCCGACCTCGCGCGCATTACCGCGCGCCGTTTAGACGATATTCTCTGGCTGAATGACGCGCTGGAACTGCAGGCATTGCCGTAAATCTTTGCCCACGGGACAAAACCACCGCCTATAGCGAAGGTTTTATCTTGCACAAGAATGACAACGCAACGCATTGTTTATCATCATCTTAATAACAGACAGCCCTTTGCCAGCCGACTGCATCGCATTACAATACACCGCAGGTGCGACCTTTGCGGTCCGGTCGCAGCCTGCGGAACGGACGGTAACTGACCCCTGCTTGCCGCCCGCATCATTATTTTCCAACCCAAGGAAAAACCATGAAAAAGACCCTGATTGCAACCCTGTTGCTCTCCACATTCACCCTCTCAGCCCACGCCGGCGAAGGCGACGTCACCACCCGGCCAGATGTGTATTACATGACCCTTGATGAAGTCGCCGACAGCCTCCGTCTTCTGCCGCCACCGCCCGCGATGGACAGCATCGCCTTTCTGAACGACAAAGCGCAATACGACAAAGGCAAGCAACTGCGCAACACCCCACGCGGTGAACAGGCCTACAACGATGCGCACGTCAGCGGCGACGGCGTCCCGCAAGCGTTTTCCGAAGCCTTCGGCGTCAACATCAACGAAAAAGACACGCCGGAAATCAATAAATTGGTGCGCCACTTCCGCGAAGACGCGGGCGAACTCGCCACCCGTGGCGCAAAAAAACACTATATGCGCATCCGCCCCTTCGCCTTCTTCAACGAGCACACCTGCCGCCCGGATGACGAAGAAAAACTCTCGAAAAACGGCTCTTACCCCTCTGGCCACACCGCTATCGGCTGGGCAACCGCGCTGGTACTCGCCGAAATCAACCCGGCACGCCAGCAGGAGATTTTCGAGCGCGGCTATGAGATGGGACAAAGCCGCGTCATTTGCGGTTATCACTGGCAGAGCGACGTTGATGCCGCGCGCGTTGTCGCCAGCAGCGTGGTCGCCACCTTGCACACCAAACCCGCTTTCATCGAGCAGCTGGCGAAAGCCAAAGAGGAATTCAAAAATCTGCCGAAAAATAAGGCAATTGATGCGAAAAATCCCGCGTGATGCGGGATTTTTTTGTTCTGGCAGCAGGGCGGCAAGTCGTTATATAGCGATACCCATAAAGTCTCATACAAGGTGCAACGCTGTATGAGGCTTTATGGGTATCGATATACATACACCTGAGCGCTCGATGTGTATGTAAATGGGTTGATGATTGGGTAACGAGGTTCGCCAGCTAATCCCATTCCAGCCCTCCCCCTCCCACAGGGGTGGGGGCATATGGATAGCTTACTTCGCTTCAGTTTGCTACGCGAATACGCTGAACAGGTTTGTTTCAAATTTATTCCACTATAAATTCAAGGTAAACAGCCGCCCTGGCAAAATCGCGCGTGGACGGTTGCCGCTTGCGCGCGGGCATGGTAAAAAGCGCCGCGTTTTGAATCCTTGGGAATATTCATGAGTGCATTATTGGCTGCCACGCAGCTGCGAAAAGTTTTTGCCGGTTTTACCGCAGTCAGCGATGTCGATATCCACATTGACGCAGGGGAAACCGTCGCCCTTGCCGGGCATAACGGCGCGGGCAAATCGACCCTGATGAAAATGCTGCTCGGCCTGCTCACGCCGACGCAGGGCAGCATCGAGATTGACGGCCACGCCGCGGGCAGCGTGGCCGCGCGCAAAATCATCGGCTATCTGCCGGAGACGGTCGCCCTCTACCCGAACATGACCGGCTTTGAAACCCTCGCCTTTTTCGCCAGCCTTAAGGGATTGAGCGATGCGGGCAACCGCGACCTGCTCGCGCGGGTGGGCATTCTGGAAGCGGCGGGCAAGCGCGTCGGCACCTATTCCAAAGGGATGCGGCAGCGCC
>CAURAS010000227.1:0-3210 GCA_963522865.1 uncultured Cardiobacterium sp. | reverse complement strand
CGGCGACTACCACCTGAACGTGCGCCACCTCACCGAAAACAGCGAAAGCCACCAGCGCGTGCGCGGCGCGCTCAACGATGCGGCGCTCGGCATCTTCGACGGCATGATCTACGTCGCCCACGGCGCACAAAAAACCGACGCGCGCCAGGACAGCCGCTACATCCTCCTTGCCGACAGCGCCCGTTCGCACAGCGTGCCGCGCCTGGAAATCTACGCCGACGACGTGCAATGCGCGCACGGCTCCACCACCGGCAAAGTCGACGAAGAAGCCCTGTTCTACCTGCGCTCGCGCGGCATCGGCTACGAAGCGGCACGGAAAATGCTCATCCTGAGCTTCCTGCACGAAGCCGTCGTCGTTGAGCACGAAGCACTCGCGGAAGCCGTACACCAAACCATCAGCGACATTTGGCTCGGCGACGGCGACGAGGCGGCGGCATGAAGCACGAATTCCCCATCTTCAGCCGCACCATCCACGGCAAACCGCTGACCTACCTCGACAACGCCGCCAGCACGCAAAAACCGCTCGCCGTCATCGAAGCGATGGACGACTGCTACCGCCACCACTACAGCAACATCCACCGTGGCGTGCATCACCTCTCGCAACAACTCAGCGCCCGCTACGACGCCGTGCGCGCACAAGTGGCGCGCTTCGTGAACGCCGCCCGCGCCGAAGAAATCATCTTCACCAAAGGCACCACCGAAGCACTCAACCTGCTGGCGAGTTCCCTCGGCGAACTCGTCCTCAAACCGGGCGACCGCGTGCTGCTCACCGCGCTCGAACACCACGCCAACATCGTGCCGTGGCAGCGCGCCTGCCAGCGCTTCGGCGCCGAACTCGCCGTCATCCCCATCAACGACAACGGCGCGCTCGACACCAGCAACATTGACGAACTGCTCGACGGCGTCAAAATCTTCTCCGCCGCGCTCGTCTCCAACGCCCTCGGCAGCATCAACGCCCTCGCGCCGCTCATCGCCCGCGCCAAAGCGCGCGGCATCATCACCGTCATCGATGCGGCACAGGCCGTCGCCCACATGCCGCTGGACGTCCAAGCGCTGGGCTGCGACTTCCTCGCCTTCTCCGCGCACAAACACTACGGGCCGACCGGCGTCGGCGTCCTCTACGGACGCTACGACCTGCTTGACGCCATGCCGCCCTACCAAAGCGGCGGCGACATGATCCTGAGCGTCAGCTTCGAGCGCACCCTCTACGCCGCGCCGCCTGCCAAATTCGAGGCGGGCACGCCGCCCATCGTCGAAGTCATCGGTCTCGGTGCCGCGCTCGACTGGCTCAGCGGCAAAGGCGTCGCCAAACTCGGCGCCTACGAAGAAACCCTGCGCGCTGCCGCCGAACAAGCCCTTTCCGAACTGCCCGGCCTGCGCATCATCGGCACCGCGCCGCACAAAGCGGCGGTCATCTCCTTCACCCTCGACGGCATCCACCCGCACGACGCCGGCACCGTGCTGGACCAACACGGCGTCGCCGTGCGCGTCGGCCAACACTGCGCCGAACCGGTGATGCGCCGCTTCGGCGTACCCGCGACCATCCGCGCCTCCTTTGCCGCCTACAACGACCACGACGACATCGCCCGCCTCGTCGCCGCGGTGCGCGCCACCCAGGAACTCTTCGCATGAACGACCTCAAAACCCTCTACCAAGAAGTCATCCTCGACCACAGCAAACACCCGCGCCACTTCCACGCGCTCGACCCCTGCGACCACAGCGCCACCGGGCATAACCCGCTCTGCGGCGATAACCTCAAAGTCTATGTGCGCATGGACGGCGACCACCTCGCCGACATCAGCTTCGTCGGCGACGGCTGCGCCATCTCTAAAGCGAGCGCGTCGCTGATGACCGACCTTGCGCGTGGCAAAACCATCGAAGAATTCAGCCAGCTCTACCGCGACTTCCACCACATCGCCACCACGCAAGACCCCATCCCGGACAGCGTCGGCAAACTGAAAGTACTGGCAGGCGTGCGCGAATACCCCTCGCGCGTCAAATGCGCGACGCTCGCCTGGCACACCCTGGACGCCGCCCTGCACGGCAAAAACGCGGCGAAGACAGAATAACCACACACCTTCCCCCAAACGGCTCCCACCCCTGCAGGGCGAAGCCCGCAGCGGGGGACTGGAACAGCTCGCGTAGCGAGAGAGGGGCTCGTTCGTCGAATGATCAACACGCCCTAACGAGACCGCACAAACTCATCCTTTACATACACCATGAGCGCTCAGCCGTATGTATAACTATCCCGCAAGACATTTACATACAGCTGAGCGCTCGTAGTGTATGTATAAAAAAAACACGCATGAAACTGCACCACTGGCTCGCCCGCACCATCGCCGCCCATCCCGACCCTGAAGTCGCCGCCCTCGAAACCCGCTACCTCGCCGCGCACATTACCGGCCTCTCGCCCACCGCACAGCGCATCCACGACCCCGAACTCAGCCCTGCGCAACAACAGGCGCTGGACGCCCTCGCCGCCCGCCTGCACGCGGGCGAACCGCTCGCCTACCTCCTCGGCCACCAGCCCTTCTACGGCCTTGACCTCAAAGTCAGCCGCGCCACCCTCATCCCGCGCAGCGACAGCGAAATCCTCGTCGAACGCGTCCTGCACCACCTGCACGAGCTGCGCGCGCCGACCGTCATCGACCTCGGCACCGGCAGCGGCGCACTGGCGCTCGCCATCGCTGCCGCCCGTCCGGACGCGCACGTGACCGCCACCGACCAAAGCGCCGACGCACTCGCCATTGCCGCAGAAAACGCGCGCACGCATCGGCTGACCAACCTCACCTTCATCCAGGCCGACTGGCTCGCACCCTTCGCGGAAAAGCGCGCCGACCTCATCCTCAGCAACCCGCCCTACATCGCCGCCAGTGACCCGCACCTTGCCGCGCTTAGCCACGAACCACAAAGCGCGTTGATTGCCGACGAAGACGGCTACCGCGACCTCTACACCATCCTCGCGCAAGCACCGCGCGTGCTGAAGGCGACGGGTTGGTTGTTACTGGAACACGGTTGGCAACAGGGCGAAACACTGCGCGCGCGCGCTACGACTGCGGGCGGCTGGCAGCACATCGCCACCCATCAGGACTATGCCGGCCGCGACCGCCTCACCGAAATGCAGCGTACCGGCTGAAAGTGTCGTTTACATACACCTGAGCGCTCGAGGTGTATGTATAGCAATCCTCCTCAAGCCTCATACGGCGTTGC
>CAURAS010000226.1:0-3214 GCA_963522865.1 uncultured Cardiobacterium sp. | reverse complement strand
GAGTAAACGTAGGCGGCGACGACTTTGATTTTGGCTTCGCCCAGGATGTCTTTCCAGGCGGGCATGACGTTGTTGCGCGGTTTTTGGATTTGCTGCTGGATGAAAGCTTTGAGTGCGGCCGTGTCTTCCGGGTCGTCGGCGTAGAGCCAGGTTTGGTCGGCGAGGTTGATGCCGCCGATGACCGGGTTGCCTTTGCCGTCCGGGCCGTGGCAGGCAACGCAGCTGGTGCTGTAGAGTTCTTTGCCTTTTTCGGCGAGGGTTTTGTCGTGTTCGTAGCCGCCGAGCGAGAGGATGTAGTTGCTGACGTCTTCGAGTTTTTCTTGGTCTTCGGCGCTCGGTGCTTGTCCCGGCGCGACGGCAATCAGCGCGCCGCCCGCAGGCATGGCGCCAGTGTGGCCGTTGGTGATGGTGTTAATGATGTTGTCCGGTGTGCCGCCCCAGATCCAGTCTTTGTCGGTCAGGTTGGGGTAGTTGCCGGGGGTGCCGCCAGCGTCGGTGGCGTGGCAGACGGCGCAGTTTTGCAGGAAGATGCGGCGCCCGGTGGCGAGTGCGTCCGGGTCTTTGGCGAGGTCTTCGACGCTTTTGCCCGCGTAGTGGCGGAAGTATTCGGCGGAGCGGGCATCAACGCGGCGGCTTTCTTGTTGGTATTGGGTGAGTTGTGTCCAGCCTTTGCTGCCTTTGTACACGCCAGGGTAGAGGAAGAGGTAGGCGATGGCGAAGGCGATCATCAGGTAGAAGAGCGACAGCCACCAGCCCGGCATGGGGTTGTTCATTTCTTTGAGGTCGCCGTCCCAGGTGTGGTCAATCACTTCGCCTTCTTTGGCGTCGCCACCCGCCTTGATGTGGGTCGTCCAGTACACCAGGCCGATGTAGCCGAGGATGTGCAGCACGGTGACGGCTGCGATGAAGATGCTGACTGCGGTCATTTGTTTTGCCTCTTGTTTTGTGCTGTGTCTGCCGGGTGCCGCGGGTGGATGGGGGCGTCGTTTTCGTCCTTGAGGGCGAGTTTTTCGGCATCTTCGTAGGGCTTGCGCCGTTGCGGCAGGTAGAGGATGACTACCATCAGGATGAAGGATGCGAAGAGGACGACGGTGGTGTATTTGACCCAGGCGATGCCGGCGGCTGTCATGTTCTGTTACCGGTTCTGTTCTTTGAAGGCGACGCCCAGGCCTTGCAGGTAGGCGACGAGTGCGTCCATTTCGGTTTTGTCTTTGAGTTTTTCCTTGACGCTTTCAACGTCCGCCTCGGTGTAGGGCTCGCCCAGTTTCATTTTGGTGCGGATGCTTTTTTCGGTGAGGGTGATGTCTGCCGGGGTGGTGTTCAGCCAGGGGTAGGATGGCATGTTCGATTCGGGCACGACGCTGCGCGGGTTGGTGAGGTGGCGGTGGTGCCAGTCGTCGCCGTATTTGCCACCCACGCGGGCGAGGTCAGGACCGGTGCGTTTGGAACCCCACATGAAGGGGCGGTCGTACATGGATTCTTCGGCAACGGAGTAGTGGCCGTAGCGCTCGGTTTCCCAGCGGAAGGGGCGGATCATCTGCGAGTGGCAGCCGTAGCAGCCTTCGCGCACGTAGATGTTGAAGCCGGCAAGGCGCAGCGGATCGTAGGGTTTGACGTAGCTGTTTTCCGGACGCAGCTGGTTGTCGAAAAACAGCGGCACGATTTGCACGAGGCCGCCCCAGATGACGGCGAAGAAGGTGAGGATGCCAAGGATGACGACGCTTTTTTCGATGCGTTCGTGGCTCATGATGTTCATTGTGTGTTCTCCTGGTCTCAGGCGGGCTGCGCTTGTAGTTGCGCGGCGGGCTGCGCTTTGCCACTGGCGACGGTTTTCCAGCAGTTATACGCCATCAGGCACATGCCGCTCAGGAAGAAGGCACCACCGAGGAAGCGGACGAAGTAGAAGATGTATTTTTTGCTGAGGATTTCGATGAAGCTGTAGGTGAGGCTGCCATCGGCGACGGTTTCGCGCCAGAGAAGGCCTTCCATGATGCCTGCAACCCACATGGAGGTGACATACAGCACGATGCCAATGGTCGCCAGCCAGAAATGCACGAAGATGAGGCGGGTGGAGTACATTTCGGTTTTGCCGTAGAGGCGCGGCAGCATGTGGTAGAGCGAACCCATGGTAATCATCGCCACCCAGCCGAGTGCGCCGGAGTGGACGTGGCCGACGGTCCATTCGGTGTAATGCGAGAGCGCGTTCACTTCTTTGATGGCCATCATCGGCCCTTCAAAGGTACTCATGCCGTAGAAGGAAAGCGCGACGAAGAGGAAGCGGATGATGGGGTCGGTGACGAGTTTGTTCCAGGCGCCGGAGAGTGTCATCATGCCGTTAATCATCCCGCCCCAGGACGGTACCCAGAGGATGACGGAAAATGTCATGCCGAGTGATTGTGTCCAGTCCGGCAGGGCGGTGTAGTGCAGGTGGTGCGGGCCCGCCCACATATAGATAGAGATGAGCGCCCAGAAGTGGACGATGGAGAGGCGGTAGGAGTAAATCGGGCGACCGGCCTGTTTCGGCACGAAGTAGTACATCATGCCGAGGAAGGCGGCGGTGAGGAAGAAGCCGACGGCGTTGTGTCCGTACCACCATTGCGCCATCGCATCGACCGCACCGGAGTACACCGGGTAGGAGTGCAGCCAGTCAATCGGCAGGGCAAGGTTGTTGAAGATATGCAGCACGGCGACAGCGATGATGTAGGCACCATAAAACCAGAGGCCGACGTAAATGTGTTTTTCGCGGCGCTTGCCGATGGTGAAGAAGAACACATAGGCGTAGGCGACCCAAACGATGGCGAGCAGCACGTCCAGCAGCCAGGGCAGTTCCGCGTATTCCTTGCTTTGCGAGTAGCCGAGGACGTAGCTCAGTACGCCCAGTACCAGCACGGCCTGATAGCCGTAGAAGGTGAAGGCGGCGATTTTGTCGGAAACGAGGCGGACGCTGCAGACGCGCTGCACGATGTAGTACGATGTCGCAAAGAGCGCGTTGCCGCCGAAGGCGAAAATCACGCCGCTGGTGTGCACCGGGCGCAGGCGGCCGTAGGACAGAAAATCAATGCCGCCGAGAAGCGTCGGCCAGCGCAGTTGCGCGGCGATGATGACGCCCACCAGCATGCCGATGACGCCAAAAATAATCGCCGCCCAGGTGAACTGTTTGACGACGCGGTAGTTATAGGGTGTATCCATAGTCATCAGGATTACCTCATCATGT
>CAURAS010000225.1:0-3225 GCA_963522865.1 uncultured Cardiobacterium sp. | reverse complement strand
TTGCCGACGTGCGCGCCTACTGCCAGCGCGAACAACAAACCCTGTGGGACGAAATCCGCCGCCTGGAAAACCCGCACGGCTACTACGTCGATCTCTCGCCAGCGCTGTGGCAGTTGAAACAAGACCTCATCCGCGAACACGCCGGCAAGCCGCAATAGACACCGAACTACGCATTTCCCGGTAGGGGAGGGCAGGAGCGCCCCATGAAAAAAGCGCCGGTTTTCTCATGGGAACTCGGGGAGGGCTTCGCTCGCATACTTCGATATCCACACAACAAACCCCATGCCCATTTACATACACAACGAGCGCTCAGGTGTATGTATAACCCCATTCCTCAATTACCCCATCGGAGCCGATCATGCCTAAAATCCTTCTGTCCTTACTTATCGCCTTCGTCTGCCACGCAGCCCTTGCCGCGAACGACGCCGAAAAACAGGCCGAAGACTTCACCAACCTTTACAACAACACCTGCATCCAGTACTTGGCTGATTTAGACAAACTGCGCGAGAAACTGAAAGACCTGCCAACGCTCCCGGCAGAAAAGGCAGCGCTGTTTCTGGCCAAAGAAAAAGGTACAGCCTGGATTGTGCCGCATCAGCCAGAGCCTTTCATTATCGTCCTGATGGATAACAGAGATTACTGCGCCGCCTTCGCGCATCGTGCTGATGCCGCACAAGTAGAAAAACGGTACCTGGACGTTGTGAACCACGCGCCAAAAGAATTTACCGTCGTCAAAAACAAAGACGAGGCAGAAACCGTAGATGGCAGCGAATCCCACACGCTCTCCTACCAATGGCAACTGCCGAACAATCCGCGCAAACCAACCTTCATGCTCACTACCTCAAACGACTCTGAGGCGGGCTTACAGGCATACATCATCATCGCCGTCGTCACAGACGAATAACTGACGGCAGTTTTGCACCCTTTCGCGCCGCGTTCACGATTTCCCCACGACGAACGGCAATCTTATCCCCCGAAACCTAAGGACTCCCCATGCAATACCAATCCACCCGCGGCGCGCAGCTCGGCCACTTTAGCGACATCCTCCTGCAAGGCCTCGCCCCGGACGGCGGTCTCGCCATGCCCGAACACATCCCGGCCATCATCACCCCGCAAACCCTACGCGAATGGAAAAACCTCAGCTACGCCGACCTCGCCTTTGCGGTGATGCGCCACTACATCGACGACATCCCGGAAAACGACCTACGCCGCATCCTGCACCGCAGCTACCACGAAACCGTCTTCCACAGCGAGGCCATCACCCCGCTGACCCGCCTCGGTGCGAGCGATACCTACATCCTCGAACTCTCCAACGGCCCCTCGCTCGCCTTCAAAGACATCGCCATGCAATTCCTCGGCAACGCGATGGAATACGTGCTGGAAACACGCGACCAGCAGCTCAACATCCTCGGCGCGACCAGCGGCGACACCGGCTCTGCCGCCGAATACGCGATGCGCGGCAAAGCGCGCATCAACGTCTACATGCTCTCGCCGCATGGCCGCATGAGCCCCTTCCAGCAGGCGCAAATGTACAGTCTGCAAGACGCCAACATCCACAACATCGCCATCGAAGGCGTCTTCGACGACTGCCAGGATCTCGTCAAAGCCGTCAATGCCGACGCCGCGTTCAAAACCCGCCACCACATCGGCGCGGTCAACTCCATTAACTGGGCGCGCGTACTCGCACAAAGCGTGTATTACATCAAAGCCTACCTCGCGCTCAACCTGCCAGAAGGTGCCGAAGTCGATTACACCGTACCCTCCGGCAACTTCGGCAACATCTACGCCGGCTACATCGCCAAGCGCATGGGGCTGCCCATCGCGCACCTCATCGTCGCCACTAACGAAAACGACGTCCTCTACCACACCCTGCACAGCGGGCAGTACCGCGCCCGCCCAGCTGCGGACGTCGCCAAAACCAGCAGCCCGTCGATGGACATCGGCAAAGCAAGCAACTTCGAGCGCTATATCTACAACATCAGCGGCGACGACAGCGCACAAACCGCTGCCCTCTGGCATACCCTGGAAGCGGGCGGCACCATCAGCCTTGCGTCCCTCGGCGAACGCATCCGCGCCTCCGGCTTTGATGCCGGACGCAGCAGCCACGCCGACCGCCTGGCAACCATTCGCGACGTGTACGAAAAATACCAGCGCCTCATCGACCCGCACACTGCCGACGGCGTCCACGTGGCGCGCGAGTGGCGCGCCGCCCATCCGAGCGACCGCCCGATGATCTGCTTAGAAACCGCGCTGCCGGCCAAATTTGAAGAAACCGTCTTCGAGGCGACCGGCCTCACCGCCCCGCGCCCCGAACGCTTCCGCGACATCGAACACGCGCCGCGCCGCGTCGAAATCCTGCCGAACGACGTCGCCATCCTCAAAGACTACATCGCGCAAAGCCTCGCGCAGCACCAATAAAAACAGCCCCGCAAACGAGGCTTTTCAGATTCCCGATTTACATACACCTGAGCGCTCGAGGTGTATGTAAATCTACCGCCCGCCAGTCCAGATAACCAAACGGAATAACACGGACAAAAATGGCACAAAACATGCTTTAATAAAGACAATCGTCGCGCCCACCGGCGCCGAGAACTTTTGTAACCTCCCTGAAAAACCAAGGAAAATCATGAACCCGATTCCAGATATGGAAAAACCGGCTGGCCAATCCGAAGCCTACGACCTCACCTATTTTGACGGCCACAAACGCCGCGTATATGTGACGGATGACCAGTTCTACCTCACCAACACGATGATGATCTTCTCGCGCACCGACACCAAAGGCTTCATCACCAGCGTCAACCTGCCTTTCATCGAAGCGAGCGGCTGGGAAAAAGAAGAGCTCATCGGCCAACCGCACTACATCCTGCGCCACCCGCACATGCCGGCGTCTGCCTTTGAAGACCTGTGGAGTACCCTGCAAGCGGGCAAACAATGGACGGGATGCGTCAAAAACCTGCGCAAAGACGGCGGCTACTACTGGGTGCGCGCTGTGGTTGACCCCATCATCGAAGACGGCAAAATCGTCGGCTACAACTCCGTGCGCCGCCGCATCGACAACGCCACCATCAAAGAACACGAAGCGCTTTACGCGCAACTGCGCGCGGCGGAACTCTAAAAACGCGCGCCTAATCTCCGCCCTTCGGGGCGGTTTTTTTACGCCCGCGCGCCCGCCGCCGTTTCACAATGTGAAGCCGCCTGCATGCTATAATCCGCGCGCTTTCAACG
>CAURAS010000224.1:0-3245 GCA_963522865.1 uncultured Cardiobacterium sp. | reverse complement strand
CTGCTGGCGCTTACGGTCTCGGCTTCGCAAAAGCAGCCGCTGCCTGCCTCGCTCCTGCTGGCTTTGCTGTGGTTGTTGCTGTGGCTGTTGCCGGTGCTGACCACCACGCCGCCGTGGGCGGTGGAAATGCTGCGCTGGTTTTCGCCCTTTGAGCACGTCGCGCTGCTTTATCGCGGCATCGCCAGCATGCAGACGCTCGTTTTTGCGGCGATGCACCTGTTGCTGTTCGCCACCCTTATCCCCCTGTTCTGGAACCGGAATACCTGATGATGAATTTTCTCTTTGATTACGGCATGTTCCTCGCCAAATCGCTGACTGTGGCGGTTTGCCTCCTGTTGGTCATTGCCGGGGCGGCGGCGAGCAGGCGGCATCGCCATGACGGTGAAGACGACAAAATGCGTATCCGCTCGCTCAATGAACATTTTGAGCAACAGCGCGAGCGCCTCAACGCCGAACTGCTGGACAAAAAAACACTGAAAGCGCAACGCAAAGCGGAGAAAAAAGCGGCGAAGCACGAGAGCGCGCAGCACAAGCCGCGCATTTTCGTCCTCGATTTTGATGGTGATATCGAAGCCTCGGCGGTCGCACAATTACGCGAACAAATTAGCGCCGTCATTCAGGTCGCCGGGACGGAAGACCGCGTTCTGCTGCGTCTGGAAAGCAGCGGCGGGCTGGTACACGCCTACGGCCTCGCCGCCTCGCAACTGGCGCGTTTGCGCGAGCGGCAAATTCCGCTGGTAATTGCGGTCGATAAAGTCGCGGCCAGCGGCGGTTACATGATGGCCTGCCTTGCTGACGAGCTGATTGCTGCGCCGTTTGCCATTCTCGGTTCAGTCGGCGTCATCGGCGCGCTGCCCAATTTCAACGAATTACTGAAGCAGCACCGCATCCGCTACGAAGAACACACCGCGAGCGAGCATAAGCGCAGCCTGACCCTTTTTGGTGAAAATACTGACGCAGATCGGCAGCAATTCCGCCACGAACTCGCCGTGACCCACGACCTATTCAAGAATCACATCCGCCGCTACCGCCCGCAACTGGACATCGACGCCATCGCCACCGGTGAAACGTGGTATGGTGCGCAGGCCGTGGAAAACCACCTGATCGATGCCGTCGGCACCAGCGATGACTACATCCTCGCCCACCTGCCGAGCCACCAGCTGATACAGCTCGAAGAACACGTCGCAGAGCGCTGGCTGGACAAAATTAAGCACCGCTTTCTCGGCAAAATACAGGCGCGACCGCTGAAAGCCCGTATCCGTTAAACGCGCTATCATCTTCACAAACAAGAGGAAACCGTAGATGAGCATCCAAGAATTAGAGCCCCGTGCCGTCTGGCAATACTTCCATCAAATCACGCAAATCCCGCGCCCCTCGCATCAGGAAGAAAAAATCCAGCAATACATCCTCGACGAAGCGGCCCGCCTGGGGCTTGCCGCCGAACGCGATGCGCGCGGCAACATCCGCGTGCGCAAGGCCGCCAGCGCCGGGCGCGAAAACGACCCCGGCGTCATCCTGCAAGCGCACCTCGATATGGTCGCGCAAAAAAACCAGGACACCGTGCATGACTTCAGCAAAGACCCGATCCGTACCGTCGTCAAAGGCGACTGGGTACACGCCGACGGCACGACGCTGGGCGCGGATAACGGCATCGGCGTCGCCATGATTCTCGCCGTCCTCGCTGACCAGAACCTCAGCCATCCGCCGCTCGAAGGCCTCTTTACCGCCAGCGAAGAAGTCGGCCTGGAAGGCGCGCTGGCCGTGCAACCGGGCTGGTTGCAGGGCGACATCCTGCTCAATCTCGACTACGAAGACGAAGGCGAACTCTGCATTGGCTGTGCCGGCGCGGTCAATGGCAACTACACACTGCCGTTGCAATACGAAGCGCTGAACGGCCAAGGCTACCAGCTGCGTGTGCGCGGCCTCAAAGGCGGCCATTCCGGCGTGGAAATCCACCTGCAACGCGGCAACGCCATCAAAATCCTTGCCCGCGCCCTGCAAACCCTGCATGACGAAAAAGACTACGCGCTCAAACTCGCCAGCATCACCGCCGGCGACCTGCGCAACGCCATTCCGCGCGAAGCCGACGCCATCGTCGCCCTGAACGGCAGCGCACTTGCTGCCGCGCAACAAAGCCTGCACGAACTCACCGCGCAAATCCGTGCCGAGCTGCCCGCCGAAGACCAAGGCCTGCAAATCAGCCTGGAGCCGGGCGATACCATCGCGCGCGTTCTCAGCGAACAGAGCGCGCGGCAGGCCATTGCCGTGCTGCGCAACCTGCACAACGGCGTTGATCGCATGAGCGTGGACATCCCCAGACTGGTCGAAACCTCAAACAACGTCGCCGTCGTGCGCACTGATGACGCCCTGCGCGTGCGCTGCATGTTGCGCTCCTCCGTTGATAGCGCCCGTGACAACCTCGCCGCACGCATGACCGCCCTGCTCGAACTCGCCGGCGGCAGCGCCGAATACAGCGGCGCTTACTCCGGCTGGAAACCGCAACCGCACGCCGAGCTCGTGGAAAAACTGGCGGCATTGGGCGAAAAAATCTACGGCAAGGCACCGCCGGTCAAGGCCATCCACGCCGGGCTGGAATGCGGCATCCTCTACACCCACTACCCGCACTGGCAAATGGCTGCCTTCGGCCCGACCATCGTCTCGCCGCACTCGCCGGATGAAAAGGTGAACATCGCCAGCGTGGTGCGCAGCTATCAGTGGCTGACGGATTACCTGCAAGACAAATAACGCCTTTCCGCAGTAGCGCTTCCTTGGATGCGCGCTTGCGTCCCTTCCGTAGAAGAAAGCGCTTCTCCTGCGGAAGATTTTTTTATGGGCGCTGCATGGGTAAATGAACGGTGAAATGCTACGGCTTCCCGGCTGAAGACGGAGGCAGCACACGATTTACATACACATTGAGCGCTCAGCTGTATGTATAACGCCCTGTATCCCTCACAACCACCGCTACACGTATGATTTGCTGCCCCCTTCCCGGGGGCTCGCACAGGGAGAGGTCGCCGTTCTGCGCACATCCGCAGAACGATGCTCGCGTAGCGAGAGAGGGGTTGGGGTGAGGGCGGCAAACAATTGAAAAACCGGAACTCTGGTTCATCAATGATCGCTCACCCCCTCCCCGGCCCTCCTCCGGATCCCACCCGCTGCGGGCTTCGCCCTGCAGGGAAGGGAGACTTTCAATTGTAAACAGCCCCTAGGGTCTGTTTACAATTCACTCAAAGTGGCAACCAGAC
>CAURAS010000223.1:0-3271 GCA_963522865.1 uncultured Cardiobacterium sp. | reverse complement strand
ACCCCTGTTACCGCCGTGAAAGGGCGATGTCCTAGGCCTCTAGACGATGGGGACAGATGCTTGATACTGCGTGATGGTTTCCCAAAAAAATTGATGCCACCCGAAAGGTGGCATCCCCAAGGGGATTCGAACCCCTGTTACCGCCGTGAAAGGGCGATGTCCTAGGCCTCTAGACGATGGGGACATTTGGTGGAGCTAAGCGGGATCGAACCGCTGACCTCCTGCATGCCATGCAGGCGCTCTCCCAGCTGAGCTATAGCCCCGTATTCGGGAAGGCGCGCATTTTATGCAGAACGCACGCCTTCGTCAACGGCGGGACGGTTTTTTTTATTCAGCCCTGATTTTGCGCGATATATTCTGCGGCGAACTGCAAACGGCGCAGGATTTCCGCCTGGTCTAGCAGCGACAGGGTAACCGCCAAATCGGGCGACGGTGCGCCGCCAGTGACGGCGAGCCGCGCCGGTTGGCCGACTTTGCCAAAGCCGACGCCGTTTGCTTCGACGCAGGCGGCGATGGCGTCGTGCAGGGTTTCCGCGTTGACGTCAGCGAGTGCGGCGATGCGCGTTTGCAGGTCTTGCAGCAAGTGCGCGGTTTCTCCGCCTTTGAACGCTTTTTTTGCCGCATCCGCCGGGAAGGCCGTGGGCGCGACGAATATCCACGCCATATGTTCTGCCATTTCTTTCAGCGTTTTCGCGCGCTCTTGGTAATGTGGGATGGCGCGCAACACCGTTGCTTCATCAGCGGTAACGCCCAACGCGGCGAAATGCGGCAGCAGTTGCGGCAGCAGCGCTTGCGGCGTGGATTCTTTTATATAGTGCTGGTTCAGCCAGCGCAGTTTTTCGGTGTTGAAGGTGGAGGCGGCGCTGTGCACGTCGTCGATGCGGAAATATTGCAACATCTCGTCAATGCTAAAGATTTCCTGGTCGCCGTGCGCCCAGCCAAGGCGCACCAGGTAATTCAGAATCGCCGGCGGCAGATAGCCTTCGCGGCGGTAATCGAGGATGTTGGTCGCGCCGTGCCGCTTCGACAGGCGCTTGCCGTCGTCGCCGAGAATCATCGGCACGTGTGCAAATTCCGGCACGTCGTAGCCGAGCGCGCGGTAGAGGTTAATCTGCTTCGGCGTGTTGCTGACGTGGTCTTCGCCGCGGATGACCAGCGACACTTTCGCTGCGGCGTCATCGACGACCACGCAGAAATTGTAGGTCGGTGCACCGTCGGAGCGGCGGATGACCCAGTCGTCCAGCTCGCTGTTATTGACCGTCACCACGCCGCGCACCTTGTCGTGCCAGCTGACGCTGCCTTCCAGCGGGTTTTTGAAGCGCACCGCCGGCGTCACGCCCGGCACCGGTTCGCCGCCCTCACGGTACTTGCCGTTGTAACGCTGTGGCAGGCCGAGGCGCTTCTGCTCCTCGCGCATCGCCTCCAGCTCCTCCGGCGTGCACCAGCAGTAGTACGCCTGCCCGCGCGCAATCATCTGCTCGATAATTGCGTCGTAGTCGGCGAAGCGCTTGCTTTGATAGACGATTTCGCCGTCATGATGCAGACCGAGCCAGTTCAGGCCGTCGAGAATCACCTGGGTGGACGCCTCGGTTGAGCGCTCCAAATCCGTATCCTCAATGCGCAGGCGGAACACGCCCTGATGCTGGCGCGCGTGCAGCCAACAATACAGCGCGGTACGCACCCCGCCGATGTGCAAATCGCCGGTCGGGCTGGGGGCAAAACGGGTAACAACCATAAAAACCTCTACAATAACAAACAAAAACAGCGGGCAACCCGCCAGATAAGGCGACATTTTACCGCCTAAACCCCACCGCCTGCATCCGCGCGCATATAATGGCGCCCTTTACCACACAACCGGAGCAACCGCATGACCCCGAACGACATCCTGCAACTCATCCACGACGAAAACATCGAATACCTCGACCTGCGCATCACCGACAGCAAAGGCAAAGAACACCACATCAGCTACCCGGCGGACATCGACGAAGACTTCTTTGAAGAAGGCAAAATGTTCGACGGCTCCTCCTTTGCCGGCTGGAAAGGCATCCACAACTCCGACATGATCCTCATGCCCGACCCGGCAACCGCCTACATCGACCCCTTCTACGCGCACAAAACCCTCGTCCTCACCTGCGACATCATCGAGCCAGACACCATGCAGGGTTATGCGCGCGACCCGCGTTCCCTTGCGCGCCGCGCCGAGGCCTACCTCAAATCCACTGGCATTGCCGATAGCGCCTACTTCGGCCCAGAGAACGAATTTTTCATTTTCGACGAAATGAAATACCAAACCAGCATGCACAAAGTGATGTTTGAAATCGTCAGCGAAGAGGGCATCTGGAACAGCGCCGCCGACATCGAAACCGGCAACAGCGGCCACCGCCCAAACGTCAAAGGCGGCTACTTCCCCGTTGCCCCGGTCGATTCCCTGCACGACCTGCGCGCGGAAATGTGCGAACTGCTGACCCGCGTCGGTCAGGGCGTGGAAGTGCAGCACCACGAAGTTGCCACCGGCCAATGCGAAATCGGCGTGCGCTACAACACCCTGGTGCGCAAAGCCGACGAAGTGCAGCAGCTCAAATACATCATCCACAACGTCGCCCACGCGGCGGGCAAAACCGCGACCTTCATGCCCAAGCCCATCGTCGGCGACAACGGCTCCGGCATGCACGTCCACATCTCGCTCATCAAAGACGGCAAAAACCTCTTCAGCGGCGACGGCTACGGCGGCCTCTCCGACCTCGCCCTCTACAGCATCGGCGGCATCATCAAGCACGCGCGCGCCTTGAACGCCTTCACCAACCCCTCCACCAACAGCTACAAACGCCTCGTGCCGCACTTCGAGGCGCCGATCATGCTCGCCTACTCCGCGCGCAACCGCAGCGCCTCCATCCGCATCCCCTACATCACCAACCCGAAGGCGCGACGCATCGAAATCCGCTTCCCCGACTCCACCGCCAACCCCTACCTCGCCTTCTCCGCCCTCCTCATGGCAGCGCTGGACGGCATCAAAAACAAAATCCACCCGGGGGAGGCGATGGACAAAGACCTCTACGACCTGCCGCCGGAAGAAGCGGACAACATCCCGCAAGTCGCCTTCTCGCTGGAACAGGCGCTGGACGCGCTCGAAGCCGACAACGCCTTCCTCAAACAGGGCGACGTCTTCAACGACGACCTGCTCAAAGGCTACATCGAACTCAAGCGTCAAGAAGTCGAAAAAATGCGCCTGCAAGTACACCCGCTCGAATTTGAGCTGTACTACAGCTGCTAA